>JBKOZB010000106.1:0-12822 GCA_046744225.1 Planctomycetota bacterium
GCGCCCGACTATATCTCGGTCCCGCCCAAGACCCTCGCCGCCGGCCAGACGCAGATCCGCGCCGTCGAGGGGACGCGGGTCGAGATCGAGGCGCTGGCGAACAAACCAATCGAGCGGGCCGACCTGCACCTGGGCGACGCGCCCGCGCCGGAGGCGATCACGTTCGACCAATCCCGGACGCGCCTGACGTCCCACTTCACCGTGGCCGACTCGTCCCGCTTCTGGTTCGACCTCCGCGACACCGAGGGCTTCCGCAACCGTGAGGCGACCCGCTACGAGGTCCGCTCATTCCGCGACGAGGCCCCGCGCGTCGTCATCGACGAGCCGGCCAACGACCGCGATGTCCCCGCGCAGGCGACCGTGCCCGTCCTGTTCTCCATCGACGACGACTTCGGCATCCAGTCGGCCCGCCTAATCTACAAGGTTGCTGCCGGAGGCTCCGAGCCGACCGCGGACGTCGCCCTGCCGCTCTGGGAGGCGGGGGAACAGGCCAACGGCCCGGTCAAGCACCGGGAAGTCCAGCACGTCTGGAACCTCGCCCCGCTCAAGCTCACCCCCGGCTCGATCATCACGTTCCACGCCGACGCCCGCGACTTCGACAACCTCAAGGGACCGAACGTCGGCAAGAGCCGCGAGCTCCGGCTCCGCATCCTCTCCGACGAGGACATCGCCCGCGAACTCGACGACGCCCGGCGCGAGATCCGCGAAGAGACCGCGCGCATCCTCGCCATGCAGAAGCAGGCCCAGACCCCCGTCGAGGACGCCCTCCGCAAATTCGAGAAGACCGATCAGCTCGCCAAGCCCGATCGCGACGAGCTGAAGAACGCCGAGATGATCCAGCGCCAGGTCGGCAACCGGATCTCCAGCCGGACCGATGGCCTCGACCAGAAAGTCCGCCGGTTCCTCGACGATCTGCGCAACTTCAAGATCCCTAACCCCGAAGCGAAGCGGCAGATGGAGGAGATGCGCGCCGGAGTCGAACGCATTCGCCAGAACCACCTGGAGCCCGCCGAGCAAGGTCTGACACACGCCTCCAAGGACCTCGGGGACGCCGGGGCGTCCCGCAAGCCCGACGCCGCTCCGGCCCGGCCCGACGAGCCGGCAGCGCGCTTCGACAAGCCGACGGAATCCAAGCCCTCGGAGGCGACGAAAGGCCTTGCCACGGAAAAGGCCGAGCCCGCCGCGGGCCAGCCGGAAGCGAAGCCGTCCGGTGACACGCCGGCTCCGTCCGAGCCGAACGAGAAGGGGGGCCGGCCCCGCCCGACCGAGGCGGCCAAGCGCGCGCTGAACGAGGCCAAGACCAACCAGAAGGCCATCGCCGACGAGCTGGAGAAGATGCTCGAAGGTCTGAGCGAGTTCGAGACCTATCGCGGTGTCGTCAAGGACGCCCAGAACCTGCTCAAGGAGCACGAGCAGGCTATGAAGCAGGCCGCCGAAATGGCGGCCAAGCCCGAGCTGATGGGCAAATCGCCCGAGGCCCTCACCCCGGATCAGAAGGCGGACCTGGCCAACCTCGCCGCGCGGCAGAACACCGTGGGCAAGGGGCTCCAGAACCTCCTGGAGAAGATGGATGAGATGACCAAGCGGCTCGACGAGTCGGACCCGCTCGCCGCCTCGGCGATGCGTGGGGCCGCCGAGCAGAGCCGCAAACAGGGGACCTCGGCCAAGATGGGCGAGGTCGCCGACCGGCTCGAAAAGAACCAGATGGGCGCGGCCCGGTCCGGCCAGGAGCAGGCCCGCAACGAGCTCCGCGACCTCGTCGATTCGATCCAGAACCGCCGCGAGCGCGAGCTCGCCCGGCTCGTCAAGGAGCTGAAGAACGCCGAGAACGACCTTCAGAAGCTCCGCGACCGGCAGACTGAGAACCTCAAGAAGACCCGCGACGCCCAGAAGATCGCCGACCCGAAACAACGGGCCGACGCGCTGAAGAAGCTCGCCAAGGAGCAGGCCGAGATCCAGAAGGAGCTCGACCGGCAGCTCAAGCGGCTGACCAAGCTCAACGCCGACGCCGCCGCGCGGGCCGGAGCCAAAGCCGCTTCCAAGCTGGGCAAGGCCAGCGACGAACTCGACCAGGACCAGGCCGACCAGGCCGGCAAGGACCAGGATGACGCCCTGGCCGACCTCGATGACGTCCAGGAGGAAGTGAAGAAAGCCCGGCGCGACGCCGAGGAGCTGCTCGCCATGGAGCAGCTCATCAAGATGGGCGATCAGCTCAAGTCGCTCGGCGAGCGGCAGCAGACGGTCGTCACCCGGACCGACGAGTACGAGACGCTCCGCGCCCAGCGCGAGGGCCGGCTCACCCTCGCCCAGCGCACCGGGATTCGCAACCTGGGGCTGGTCGAGTCCGGCCTCAAGGAGGAGACGGGCGAACTCATCGAAAAACTCGAAGGAGCCCAAGTCTTCGCGTTGACCCTGAAGCGGGCGACCGAAGGCATGGAGACTGCGGCCCAGCGGCTGCAAGAGCTCAAGACCGACGAGGAGACGCGTCGCGCCGTCGTCGCCGCGGCCAACCGGTTCAAGCAGCTCATCGAGTCGCTCAAGCCCGATGCGCCGAAGGAGGGCGGTCCACAGCAAGGTGGCGACAGCGGCGGAGGGTCCGGCGGCGGTTCCGGCGACGGCATCCCGCCCGCCGCGCAGGTCAAGATGCTCAAGGCCCTCCAGCAAGAGATCAACGAGCGAACCGAGTTCTATGACGAGCTTCGCCGTCGGAAAAAGGAGCTGACCCCCGAGCAGAAGACCGATCTCGACCGCCTGCACGAAGACCAGGGAACGCTCGCCGACATCGTGCGTGACCTGACCCGACCGAAGCAGGATGACGGGGAGGATTGATCATGTCCAAGATGCTGACCCTTTCCTTCGCCGCCGCGCTCACCTCCACCCTCGCGTGGGCGTCGCTCGGCCTGGCGCAGGACACGCCCAAGCCCAAGGACGACGCGCTCGACAGCCTGCTCGAGAAGCTCGACGAGGCCAAGCCGCCCGAACCTGGCAGGCCGGCGCCCGTGAAAAAGGAACAGAAAGAGGAAGGCTCGAATTCCGCCGCGCCCAAAGCCGCGAAGCCGACCGAAGGCCCTGCCGGAAAGAGCAAGGACGAGGTCGATTCCAAGGACCAGGCGCTCGACAACTTGCTCGAAAAGCTCGGCGAGACCAAGGACGCTCCGTCCCCCGACGAGCGTCCCAAGGTCGCCGGGGGGCAGCCCGGCGACGAGCCAATGCCCCCGAAGCCTCAGCCCGACAAGAAGGCCGACGAGCCGACCGGCAAGGCCAAGGACCTCGACCAGCACCTCGAAGAATTGACCGGACGCCGGACCAAGAAGAAAGACCGCGACCAGGACGGCGAGGGGAGCGGCCCGCTCGCCGACGTCATCAAAAAGATGCGCGAGGTTGAGCAGCGGCTCGACAAGACCGATACCGGCGAGGAGACGCGCCAGAAGCAGACCGAGATCGTCAAGAACCTCGAAACGATCATCGAACAGCTTCGCGCTACCTCGAGCAAGTCTCAGGGCAAGAAGAAGATGCAGCTTGCGATCAAGCCGAGCCAGCCGCCGGGCTCGCAGTCCGGCTCAACGCCCGGCGCCAACTCGGGCCATGCTCCCAACCAGAAGCCGCTCAAGCCGACCGAGAAGCGGGCCCTAGTCAACGGCAAGGACGAGTGGGGCCACCTGCCCCCCGAGCTGCGCCTGGAGCTGGAGAATGTCTCGAAAGAGGCCCCTCTCTCCTCGAAGGAAGACCTGATCCGGCGTTATTATCTGTCCGTGTCCAAGAAGAGCCTGTCCCGAGCGGAGTGACCCCCATGCGCCTCGACCCGCACGGCCTCGCCCAGACGACGATCCGTCTCGCGCTGGCGCTGGGGCTCGTGCTCGCCCCGCCCCCGGCGCGGGCCGACGACGCGGAGAAGGGCAAGAAGGAGGGCGGTTTCAGCGAACCGCGCAAAGGCGACGTCCCCGAGGGAGCGGCCGAGATGATCACCCCGGAGGCCCAGCGCGCGATCGACCTGGGGCTGGCCTGGCTCGCCCGTGTGCAGAACGCGGACGGCTCGTTCGGCAACGGCACGTACCGAGGGAATATCGCCGTCACGAGCCTAGCGGGCCTGGCCTTCATGTCCTCGGGCTCCAGTCCGGGACGCGGCCCCTACGGCGCCCACATCGACAAGGCACTGGGGTACGTCATGGACAACACCTCGCCCTCCGGCTTCATCGCGGTCTCGGCCGCCTCGACCCACGGGCCGATGTACTCGCACGGGTTCGGCACCCTGTTCCTCGCCGAGGCGTACGGCATGACGCCTCGGCCCGAGATTCGCGAGAAGCTCCAGAAGGCCGTCCGCCTGATCATCGATACCCAGAACGCCGAAGGGGGCTGGCGCTATCAGCCGGTCCGCCGCGATGCCGACCTCTCGGTGACGATCTGCCAGATTAATGCTCTCCGCGCGGCGCGGAACGCGGGGATCTTCGTGCCCAAGGAGACGGTCGAGAACTGCATCCGGTACGTCAAGCAGTCGCAGAACCCCGACGGCGGCTTCCGCTACATGCTCCAGGGGGGAGCCAGTTCGTTCCCCCGTTCGGCTGCGGGCGTGGTCGCCCTCTACAGCGCGGCGGTCTACGACGCGAAGGAGGTCGAGGCGGGGATCGCCTACCTCCGTCAGTACATGCCCGAGATCAAGCTCGGCAGCCGCTACAGCCACTACTTCTACGGCCACTACTACGCCGCGCAGGCGATGTGGATCCGGGGAGGCGAGGACTGGAACACCTGGTATCCCGCGATCCGCGACGAGCTAGTGAAGCGGCAGTCCTCGGCCAACGGCTTCTGGACTGACAGTATCTGCAACGAGTATGGGACCGCCATGGCCCTGATCATCTTGCAGATGCCCAACAATTACCTGCCGATCTTCCAACGCTGAGCGAAAGGCCCGACCCGTGATGACCGGCACACCCTCAAAAGCATTGCTTCCACGGTTGGCCATCGTGCTGGCGCTGATGGCGGGCGTGGTCCTCGCGCTGCGGGCCGAGGCCGCCGACACGTTCCAGGGGAGCGGGACCGTTCCCAGCGACCCGGTCTTCACGGTGCTCCGGACCGACCAGACGACCGTTTCGGGACGGATCCGCCAGATCAGCCCGAAGGAGATCACGATCATGCCGCCGAGGGGGGAAGCTCAGGTCGTCCCGTTCGGCCGGCTCGTGAAGCTGATCCGGGAGGACGTGCCGCTCCCCTCCGTTCCGGATGGGTCGCTCGTCCTCTTCCCGAACGGCGATCGTCTCTCCCGGACCGTGATCGGTCCGGCGACCGAGACGGCGCTCGAGGTCCAGTCCTACGCGCTGGGCAACCTGGCGATCCCGCTGGATAGCTTGCTCGGACTGGTCCTCTCCCCTCCCTCCGACTCCGATGCGCTCGACGCGTTGCTGTCCCGCGTCCGGACCGAGCCGCGCTCCTCGGAGGTCCTCTGGCTGGCCAACGGCGACTGCCTGACGGGGCTCCTCCAGGGAATCGACGACAAGAAGATCAGGTTCCAGACGAACAACGCGCCGATCGACCTCGATCGCTCGGGAATCGTCGCGGTCGGTTTCGACCCGGCCCTGGTCATCTATCCCCAACCCAAGGGCGATTACCTGGAGCTGACGATGGGCGACGGATCGCGGCTCGGCGTCAACGACGCCAGGCTCGAGCAGGGGCAGGTGGTCGCGACCACCCGGTTCGGCGCCACGATCCGCCTGGCGCTTGGCGAGCTGGCCCAGGTCCACGCCCGGACGGCCTCGGTGGTCTACCTCTCCGAGCGCCAGGCCGATGCCGATCAGTACGTCGCTTACCTCGGGCCGACCCGTCCTTACCGCCGCGACAGCACCGTGGAAGGCCACCCGCTTCGCCTGGCCGGCCAGACCTACGACCGAGGCCTCGGCACGCAGAGCCGGACCCTGCTGGCCTACCGGCTCGCCCCCGGCGACCGGCGGTTCCAGGCGCTCGTCGGCCTCGACGACTCCGCGGGACCGCTCGGAAGCGTCGTCTTCCGCGTCCGGGTTGATCACCGCGAGCCGTTCGTCACGCCGCCAATGTCCGTGCGTGATCCGCCGAAGTTGATCGACCTGGATATCTCCGGGGCCAAGGTGATCATCCTGGACACCGAGTTCGGCGAGCGCGGCGAAGTTCGCGATTTCGCCGACTGGGTCGAGGCGCGTCTCATCCGTTGAGCCGCGCCGGGAACCGTGACGTGCCGCCTGGGCCGCGCGGTGGGCTCGTGGACGCGAGGCGGGGGACATCATGGTCGAGAACATGAAGCCGGAGATGGTGGAGCGGCTCAAGAACCTGGGACATCTCTCGTCGGCCGTCGGCCACCACGTCATCAACGCCTTCAGCGCGATCGTCAGCAACGCCGAGCTTTTGCGGTTGAAGACTCCCTCGCCGGTCGCCATCGACCCGGCCGCGCTGGCCGACACGATCATTCACACAGCGCTCGATGCCGCGGCTGTCGCGCGTCGCCTGATCGACTACACCCGACCCGTCACGTCGATCGAGCCGGAGCACGCCCTTCCCGGCACCGGCGCGGTCGAGCTCGACCGCCTCGTGGAGGAGGTCGTCGCCGACGAGCGGCAGAACGGCCCCCCCGACGTGGTCTGGGAGACGAACCTCGCGCCGATCCCGCCGATCCGCGGTCATGCGACCCAGTTGCGCGCGATGCTCGGCCACCTGATCGCCAACGCTTACGAGGCGATGCCCGAGCGGAAAGGGACGATCCGGCTCACGACCGGGACCGATACCCGCGGCTGGGTCGTGCTCGAGTTGCGCGACTCGGGGCAGGGTATGGAGGGAGAAATCCTCCAGCGCGCCGTCGAGCCGTTCTTCAGCACCAAGAACGGGCGCCTCGGCGTCGGCCTGAGCATCGCCAATGGGATCTGGCGCCGGCATCGCGGCACCCTGTCGATCCTCAGCCGGCCGGGCGAGGGGACGACCTTACGCCTCTGCGTCGAACCTTATCATGGTTGAGATGCGAACTCGGGAGGAGTGGCTGGGGTCGCCGCGCGGCCTCAGCCAGACCGCTCCCAATCGGGAATCGATCCTGTCTCCGATCTTGATCGCGGCGACGGTCAGGACGTGTGGAACGGTCGGGAACGACCTCTGGGTGCCTCCACGGGAAGCTGGACCGTCACCCGCGTCCCCTGTCCCACAGCCGAGCTGATGGCGATCTTGCCCCCCATCTGATCCACCATCTCGCGGCAGATGGCCAGCCCGAGCCCGCACCCCTCCACGCCCGAGTGCTCGTCGCGGGAAAGGCGATAGAAGGGTTCGAAGACCTTGGCGAGCGCCTCGGTCGGAATGCCCGGTCCGGTGTCGGAGACGACCAGGAGCCAGTGGCGGCCTTCATGCCGGGCGACCACGCGCACCTGGCCCCCGTCGGGCGTGTACTTCAGGGCGTTGGCCACCAGGTTGCCGAGAATCTGCTGGCAACGCGAGGCGTCGGTCATTACCGTGGCATCACTGCCATCGAGCTCGCACTCCCAGGCGATCCGCCGCACGGCCGCCGTCTGGGAAAACTGGCGGTCGATCTCGCGGATCAGGGCGCCGATGGTGAAGCAGCCATAGCAGAGCGGCCGGGTTCCCTGGACCAGCCCGGCATAGTCGAGATAGCTCCGCGTCAAGCGGAGCAGGTCGTCGCAAAGGGCGACCATGGTCTGCACGTGCCCGCGCTGGTCGGGCGAGATCGGCCGGGCCGAGTCGCCGAGGAGCAGGTCGAATCCTGCCCGGAGCGAGATCAAGGGCCGGCAGAGCTCATGGCTCAAGTTCGAGAGAATCATGCGCAGCTCGTTATGGTCGATCAGGGACCGATCCAACGAATGCGAAGGGGTGGGGGGGGTCTCAGTGTGCGCATCCATGATCCATCTCTCAACGCCGGCGCGAGGGGCGGGCGCATGGGAGCAGCCCTGGCCAGGGGAGGAGGCGTGGGCGCCGTCGCCTGGCCAGCCTTGGCACGTTCCGAACTGTCAGCAGACCACGATCTGGTTCGTCAACAGGGGGTGGCCATCAGTCAGGTCGAGCGCCGCCTGCTGGGCCAGTTGCTTGGCGTGATAAGTCCGCGAGCGACCTTGGAGAATGATCTGGTCCTCGGAGCAGACGACATGGAGGTCACGAATCCGACCGCTGGCCCGACGTTCGATATATCCTTCGATCCGCTCGGCCAGCTCCTGCTCATCCTCGCGGCGATCAAGCCGCTCCGGGTCCATTCCGGATCTCTGCATCATCATGCCCTGTCTCCCGGGTGATCGGCGAGCCTGAAGGATCGTCCAACAATCGTTGCCGAATATACGGTGTGGGAGGTGTCGCATCGGACGTGTTGAGGTGAGGAAAGATTTGGAGGGACTCCTGACCTCGGCATCCGGAGCGAGGTGCTCCACCTCCTTCGGTTCCTCATGGCGGAAGCGGGGGTCGAAGGGGGCCGGTCCCCCTCGGCCCGAACCAATCACCCTTTAGGGTAACGACCGCCACGGCCGGCGTCAAACATTATTCCTCGTGCGAGTAGCCGGAACTGCGACGGACCGGCTCGGGAGCGTGGTGGGGCGACTCGAGCAGCTCGTCGGCCTGGACGATCGACTCAGCGAGCTTGGCCATCGGCATGCGTCGGTCCTGGCTCTGCCGCTGCAGGAGGCGGAATGCGTCGGCCTCGGGCAGGTTGCGCCGCGCCATTAAGATCCCCTTGGCGCGCTCGATCAGCTTGCGCTCGCGCAAGGTCAGCTCCAGCATGCTGACGTTCTCACGCAGGGCCTTGATCTCGCGGGCGCGGGCCACCGCGACTTGTAGCGCCGCGTGCAGACTGGGGCTGGTCACCGGCTTGAGTAGGTAATAAACCACGCCGTCCTCGACCGCCTGGTCGATCAGGTTGGGATGGCCGTGCGCGGTCAGGATGATCACCGCAGTGCCGGGGTCGCGGGCAATCTGTCGCGCGGCCGACAGGCCGTCGAGGCCGGGCATCTCGATGTCCATCAGCACCACGTCGGGCAGCGAACGGCGGCAGACCTCGATGGCGTGGTGGCCATCGTTGACGATCGCCACGACGTCATAGCCCAACGATTCCAGTTGGCCTTGCAGGCCAACGGCAACCGGCTTCTCATCATCGGCGATCAGGACGCGAAAGGGCCGATTCATGACAACGTGCTCCTGGGACCATCCAGCGCGGACGGGGATCACTGGGTTGGCCGTTCGGTCATCGAGACGGCGCGCGTTCTGCCTTCGAAATCATGGCTCGATCGGCCGGCCGCAAGCCGTCGGGGGCTCCAACGGTGCAGGAGTATTCTTGACGACTTCCTCGTGGTCACGCACAATTCGTTCCGATTATCTTATTGTTGTGTCGACGGGGTCAAAAGTCACCTGGGATCTCTCAATTTGCTTGGGAGCCGTTACCGTGGCGCGGCATTCGATCCCGACGCTCGGGTTTGACGACCTGGCCACCGGTGACGAGTGGGAGAGCCCCGGCCGGACCGTCACCGAGGCCGACGTGGTCGCGTTCGCCGGGCTGTCCGGCGACTTCAACGCCCTTCACATGGATCATGAACAGGCGTGTCGCAGCTCCTTCGGCCGTCCGATCGCGCACGGCCTGCTCGGCCTGGCGATCGCCTCCGGCTTGGCCAGCCACGCCCCGCGCGTGGACACGATGGCCTTTCTGGCCATCCTGGAATGGAAGTTCCTTCATCCCATTGCGTTCGGAGACACGATCCGGGTGATCACGCGCGTCGTCTCGCTCGAGCCTCGCTCGCGCGGCCGGCGCGGGATCGTGACCTGGTATCGTCGCCTCGTCAACCAGCACGGCAAGACGCTCCAGGAAGGGATGACGCAAACGCTCGTCCGGAGCCGACAACACCCCGACACCGCCGAGGGCGAAGCCCCGGCCAGCGTCGAGCCGTGATTCCGAAGCGACGCGAATCGCCCGAATAGGGCTCCGGACCATCCTTTCGTCCCCGAGGACCATCGTGCAGCAGTATCGTACCGAGATCGTCATCCCCCCCGACCATTACGTCTGCTTGCAGTTGCCCCCCGATCTTCCGGAGGGACGTGCCATCGTGACCGTGCTGTTCCAATCGCCGCAGCCTGCCGAGCTGGTCGAGTTGGCCGAGCCTGACCTCGACCGCCAGGACATCGAATGGTGGGACGAGTTCGAGGACGATCGCGAACGGGTCAGTCCTTGAGACTGGCGCATCGGGGCGCGGCCTCGATCGGGTGAGACGGACCAGGACACGAACTGTGACGGCGGGCCGCTCGATTCGGGAGAAGAACATCCGGGGCGGCGCGGAGCCGTCCGGAATTCGCCCGCCCGCCGTGTTGCGCCAGTCAAGCCGTCGAGGGGCGGAGGGCGGCGAAGCTCTGGGCCTGGGCGACGATGGCCGGCTCGGTCGGCAGGCGCTCGATGCTGCTGGTGCCGAAGAAGCCGGCGATCCCCCGCGTGGTCCGGAAGACCTCGGCGACGTCGGCCGGCTCGGCGATCGGCCCGCCGTGGCAGAGGACGATCACGTCCTCGCGAACCGTCCGCGCGGCGTCGGGCATGGCCTGGACCCGGTTCGCGGCCTCGGCCAGGCTCAGGGCGCTCTTGGCCCCAATCATCCCCTGGGTCGTCAGGCCGACCTGGGGGACGAGGGGGTTCAGCCCCGGCCTCGGCCATCGCGCCAGCCTCGTCCTCGTTGTGGACGTAAGGGCAAGTCATCAGGTCCATCGCCCGCGCCAGGGCGGGCGATCATGACCACCCCGCGATCGTAGACCATCCCGGTCTCTGAGGAGGGTGATCTTGGCCACTCAAGCGTTCACCGCTATAATCGGCCGCAAGATGACCTAAACGCTTGTCTGCGAGCCCGAGTGACGTCCCTCTTTTTCTCCTTGAGTGGCCATTCCGTTTCACAGGTGGCGAAGGGCAGCGAGAGGGAGCCATGAATCGGTCACCTTACCATCTCGGGTTCTGCACGCTGGACAAGGAAACCAGCATCAACGAACTGCCGGTCCGAGGCACGATCCCGCCCTCTCTCGCCGGCACCCTGGTGCGGGTCGCCCCGGCCAAGTTCGAGGTGGGCAATCACGCTTACAACCACTGGTTCGACGGACTGGCCATGCTGCACAAGTTCGCCTTCTCGGCCGGCCGCGTTTCGTACGCCAACCGCTACCTGCGAAGCCAGGCATACCTCGAGGCGACGGAGAAGAGGAAGATCAGCCGGGGCGAGTTCGCCACCGACCCGTGCCGCACACTCTTCCAGCGGGTAGCTGCCTTTTTCTCCTCGAAGGTCACCGACAATTGCAATGTCAACATCGCCAGGCTGGCCGACCAGGTCGTCGCCTTGACCGAGACGCGGCTGCCGATCCGATTTGACCCGGACACGCTGGCCACGCTCGGCGGGTTCGATTACGACGCCCGGATCAAGGGACCGGTCTCGATCGCCCACCCGCACCTCGACCGCGCCCGTAGCCGCCACTACAGCTTCATGCTGGATTTCGGCTGGAGGAGTCAGTACCACCTCTTCAGCATCGACCAAACCACGGGACAACAGGCGGTCGTCGCGACGATCCCCGTCGAGCGACCCGCCTACATGCACTCGTTCGGGATGACCGAGCGGTATCTCGTCCTCGCGGAATTTCCCCTGGTTGTCAACCCGCTCCGGCTCAGATTCAGCGGAAAACCGTTCATCCAGAACTATGCATGGGAGCCGGAGCGCGGGGTCCGGTTCCACATCGTCGAGAAGGAAACCGGACAGGTGGTGCGAACGGCACAGAGCCAAGCATTCTTTGCCTTCCACCACGTCAACGCGTTCGAGGAGAGGGACGCGCTGATCGTGGACATCGTGACTTATTCAGACCCGAGCATCATCGACCAGCTTTACCTCGACCGTCTGCGGTCGGGCGAGCCGATTACGGCGACGGGGAGCCTCACGCGATTCCGGATCGGGGCATTGGGGGACGTTGCCCACGAGACGCTGTCGGAGACCCACCTTGAGCTGCCGCGCTTCAACTACCGGCGGCTGGCCGGTAGCCCGTACCGCTACGTCTACGGGGCGGGCAACCTGGTGCCCGGAGACTTCATAGACAACCTCGTGAAGCTGGATCTCGACCAGGGTACGGCCGTCTCCTGGTACGAGGAGGGCTGCTATCCGGGAGAACCGGTGTTCGTGGCGGCGGCGGAGACAGCGGCCGAGGATGAAGGCGTGATCCTGTCGGTAGTGCTGGACGTCCGGAAAGCCGCCTCCTTCTTGCTGATCCTGGACGCTCCGACATTCCGGGAGTTGGCCCGCGCGGAGGTGCCGCATCACATTCCCTTCGGGTTCCACGGGAACTACCTCGCGGCAACAGCCCACCGGGCTCCTTAGACCGGAGTTCCAGACCGTTTAGATTGCATGAGATTCCCACGTAACTATTTAGAGAAAATCTCTGTTCTCGATTTTGGCTGCGTTTCCTCCAGAAGCCGCAGCGCCTTATGCTGCACCGGATCAAGCTCGGTCACCTGCTCGAACGTCGCCCCACTCGGGTCCGACACCACCTGGCACGTCTCCCGGCAGCGGCGACCCAGGTGTGCCAGCAGGGTCCGAAAACTATGCACGGGCAAACCTCCAACGGTCTGACGCGTCCTCTTCTTCCGCCGCACCGAGGCCGACGGCTGCGCCAGTGCCTCACCGGATCACGCTCCGGGCGGTTGCCCGCCTGGGGTGACCCGGCCCTCCGATTCCCCCCTCACGATTCCCACAAAAGGGCAGACCCCGCATCAATCCCGACCCCGCCAGGCGTCCCAAGAGCCCCTCCATGTGATCGGCGCGCGAGGTGCACGAGACGTGGTCCGGCGGGAATGTGAATCGCTCGTAAGTGGACTCTGCGGGG
>JBKOZB010000002.1:0-3830 GCA_046744225.1 Planctomycetota bacterium
TCGAATACTACAAGCGCGGCCTGGAAGACCTCCCCGAGGAAGCCCCCGCCATCTTCGACTGGATGGACAAGCGCCGGCGCGACCCGTACCCCAAGTCCTTCGAGGCGGTCGCCGCGCGCGACTCGGACGACCGCTTCTACGGCGTCGTGATCCGCGAGTTCCAGCCCGGCCGGACCACCGCCCCCGAGGCGGTCGAGCCCTTGGGCAAAAACCTCAACCCGGCCACGATCAAGATGAAGTCGAGCAGCCTGAGCAACCTGCTCAACTTCCAGACCAGTGGCGTCAAGCGGCTCGACGTCTGGGTGAGCTCGAAGCTGATCGACTTCAAGAAAAGGATGGAGGTGCGGATCAACGGCAAACCCTTCCTCAAGGGCGTCGCGAAGCCCAACCTAGAGCCCTTGCTCGAAGACCTCCGCCTCCGCGGCGACCGCCAGCAGGTCTACTGGCTCAAGGTCTCGGCGGGATGATGCGTCGCGATCCGATGGGATTTTGAATTTGAAAATTTCAAATACAAAATCACCCTTTATCCAGGCGCCGCGGCGGCCTCGTGCTTTTGGCCCGATCTCGGGCGTGGACGAGACTTGACGAGCGTGGATGGCTTTACGAGGAGAGCCCCGTGAGTGAATCCCAGACGCCCGACTGGGTGCGCGACACGATCTTCTACCAGATCTTCCCCGACCGCTTCGCGCGGAGCCATTCGGTCCCCAAGCCGACCCACCTCGACGAGTGGGGCGCGCCTCCGACGATTTATGGCTACCAGGGGGGCGACCTCATCGGCGTGGTCGAGCGGCTCGACTACCTGGTCGACCTGGGCATCAACGCCATCTATTTCACGCCGATCTTCCAGTCGGCGTCGAACCACCGCTACCACACGCACGACTACGAGAAGGTCGATCCAATGCTCGGCGGCGACGCCGCCCTGCGCCGGCTGATCGACGAGGCGCACGCGCGGGGCGTTCGCGTCGTGCTCGACGGCGTGTTCAACCACGCCAGCCGCGGGTTCTTCCAGTTCCACGACATCCTGGAGAACGGCGCGAACTCGGCCTATCTCGATTGGTTCACGGTAATGAGCTTCCCGCTCAACGCCTACGACCTGGAGAAGACGCCGGCGTACAAGGCGTGGTGGGGCCTGCCCGCCTTGCCGAAGTTCAACACCGACACCCCGGCCGTGCGCGAGTTCCTCTGGGGGATCGGCCGCAAGTGGATCGACTTCGGCATCGACGGCTGGCGGCTCGACGTCGCTAACGAGATTGATGACGACAGCTTCTGGAAGGAGTTCCGCCGTCAAGTCCGGGCCGGGAACCCCGAGGCGTACATCGTCGGCGAGGTCTGGACCGAGGCCCGGCGCTGGCTCAACAAGGGCGACATGTGGGACGCGGTGATGAATTACCTGTTCACCCGCGCCTGCATCGCCTTCTTCATCGGGGAGGCGGTCGATCGCGACGAGCTGGGCAAGACCAGCTTCCGAATCCTCGACCCGACCGGCGCCGAGGCGTTCGGGCGCGCGATCCAGAACCTCCTGGAGATGTACCACCCGAACGTGACGGCCGTGCAGATGAACCTGCTCGACAGCCACGACATGCCGCGGTTCCTGGCGCTGGCGCGGGGGGACAAGTCGGCGCTCCGGCTGGCGACCCTCTTCCAGATGACCTACCCCGGCGCCCCCTCGATCTACTACGGCGACGAGATCGGCCTGAGCGGCGGCCACGACCCGGCCAACCGGGCCGCCTTCCCCTGGCACCGGCCCGAGACCTGGGATATGGCCTTGCTCCACGACTTCCAGCGCTACATCGCGTTGCGCAAGTCGCGCCTGGCTCTGCGACGGGGCTCATTCCGGATGCTCTTGGCCCGCGACAACGTCTTCGCCTTCGCTCGGCAGCTCGGCGACGAGACGATCGTCGTCGCCCTGAACTCGGCGACCGGCACGCGGCGGGTGGACCTGTCACTCGAAGGGCTCATCTCCGACGGCGTCGGCCTCGACGAGATCTGGACCCACGAGTCGGTCCACGTCGAGGGGGGCCAGCTTGGCGGGGTCGAGCTGGCCCCTCGGTCGGGCCGGGTCTTCGCCACGCTGCACCCGCGATGAGTGGCGATCGCGTCCCGCCGAGCTGGCGCCTGCCCGAGGGGGTCAACGCCTCGCTTTGGCATTACACACACTCGCGCCAGCTCGCCGAGGAAGAAGACACCTTCTTCCGGGGTCACCCGCTGTTCGCCACCGATGCCCGCTTGCTCGACGAGCGGTTCGTCGAGCCGGGTCCGCTGGTGGACCTGGGCAGCGGGGCGGGTCGGCACGCCTTGCGGTTCGCGCGGCGGGGGTTCCCGGTCGTCGCGGTCGAGATGTCGCACGCAATGCTCCAGGTGCTCGGCGCCAAGGCCCAGGCCGAGGGATTGACCGTGCGCCGGGTCGTGGCGAACCTCTGCCATCTCGGCTGCTTCCCGGACGCGACGTTCGCCTACGCGCTGTCGATGTTCAGCACCCTGGGGATGATCCGGGGGGCCTCGGCCCGACGCCGGGCCCTGACCGAGGCGTTCCGCATCCTCCGGCCGGGGGGTCGTCTGGCCTTGCACGCGCACAACCTCTGGCTCAACCTGCGCGACGCGCAGGGGCGGGCTTGGCTCCTGGGCGAGGCAGTCAAGGCCCTCCTCGGCCGACCCGGGGTCGGCGACCGCCGGATGCTCTACCGCGGGATTTCCGAGATGGAGGTCCACCTCTACCGCTGGGGCGAGCTGAAGCGCGAGCTGTGCGGGGCCGGGTTCCGGATCGACGAGTGGCTTGCCCTCGACGCCGTCCGGGCCGAGCCGATCCCCTTCCCCTGGCTGGCCCATTCGATCCGCGCCGGGGGCTGGATCGTCTTCGCGAGCCGGCCGGGGTGACTCCGCGTCAATCCTCGATCAGCCAGCCGAACATCTCGTCGAGTTCAGATTTGATAGTCGAACCCCATCAACTCGTCGGGGCTTTGCGCTCCGTCGGCGGAAGTGCCCCGGTAGCGGAGCATGGGGTTCTCGATGGTCACGGCGGTGTACGGGGGGATGCTCCGGGTGATCCAGGCCGACGAGCCGACGACGGAGTGGTGGCCGATGGTCGTCTTGCCGCCGAGGATCGTGGCGTTGGCGTAGATGACGACCTCGTCCTCGATGGTCGGGTGCCTCTTGATGTTGCGGAGGATTTCGCCGGTCTTCTCGTCGCGGGGGAAGCTCAGCGCGCCGAGCGTGACACCCTGGTAGATCTTAACGCCGTCGCCGATCTGGGTCGTCTCGCCGATGACGACGCCCGTGCCGTGATCGATGAAGAAGCGGCGGCCGATCGAGGCGCCGGGATGAATGTCGATCCCGGTCTTGCTGTGCGCGTACTCGGTCATCATGCGCGGGATGAGCGGCACGCCGAGCCGGAACAACACGTGCGCGAACCGGAAGACGGAGATGGCGTCGACGCCCGGATAACAGAAGGCGATCTCGTCGAGGTTCTTGGCGGCCGGGTCGCCTTCGTACGCCGCCTGCACGTCCTCGGCGAGCGCCCTGCGCAAGTCGGGGATCGACTCCAGCAACCGGATCGCGATGAGCTGGGCCTCGGCCTCGAAGTCGGTCTCCAGGTCCTTGGCCTTGCAGTCGTGCCGCAGGGCGCGGGCGATCTGAAGCGTGAGCCTGTCGTGCAAGCTGTCGATCAGGTCGCCGATGTGATAGCCGACATTCCCTATGTGAAGGTTCTGTCGGCGTCCGTAGCCGGGGAAGAGGATCTCGCGCAGGTCGGCCAGGATCTCGACGACCTCGCGATAGCTCGGCAAGGGGGAGTGGCCGAGATGGTTGATCCCGCCACACTCCTCGTACGTCTC
>JBKOZB010000189.1:0-12775 GCA_046744225.1 Planctomycetota bacterium
TTCCTCGCCCTCTTCGGCGGCGACCACGCCAAGGTCGAGGCGCTCGACCGCATGGTGGCCGAGGCGTTTGGGTTCGAGCAGACTTATCCCGTTTCAGGACAAACCTACTCGCGCAAGGTCGATGCGCAGGTGATGGCTACCCTGGCCGGTCTCGGCGAGAGTGCGCACCGGTTCGGCTCGGATCTACGCCTGCTGGCGCACGAGCGTGAGGTCGAGGAGCCGTTCGAGGCTGAGCAGATCGGTTCGTCGGCCATGGCGTACAAGCGCAACCCGATGCGCGCTGAGCGGATGTGCTCGCTCGCCCGGTTCGTGCTGACCCTTCCGCCGGCCCTGAGCCAGACGGCCGCGACCCAGTGGCTCGAACGCACCCTCGACGATAGCGCCATCCGGAGGATCATCCTGCCGCAGGGATTCCTGGCCGTCGATGCGATCCTGAACCTCTACCTAAACGTGGTCCCCGGCCTGATCGTCCACCCGGCCATCATCGCCTGCCACGTCGCCGACGAACTGCCGTTCATGGCCACCGAAAACTTGCTCATGGCGGCGGTCCAAGGCGGCGGCGACCGCCAGGATCTTCACGAGCGGATTCGAACGCACTCCCTGGCCGCCGCGGTGCGACTCAAGGAGGGGAGCGGTGAGAATGACCTGATCGACCGCCTCCGCAACGACCCTCAGTTCCCGCCCGTCAATTACTCGGCCGTGATGGACCCAGGCCGGTTCGTCGGACGCGCTCCGGAACAGGTGGCCGACTTCGTGGAACGCGAGGTCGAGCCCATTCGCCAGCGCTTTCCCGCCCATCGCTCCCAGTGGCGTGAGGTCTTCGTTTAGAGCCTCTCACCCGGCGTTGGCCTTCTGAGGTTTACAAGGCTTAATACCAATACCATTCAAATAGGCGCAAGTCACGGCCTCCTGTTACCTTGGGTTTGCTCACAACCGAGGCAACAAGGAGGCCGTGACTCGCATGCCACGAGGACAATGCACGCTGCCGGCCGATGATGCGGGCCGGGTCTTGGATCGCTTGGCGGGTCTTGAGCAGGTGATCCGCCCCGAAGACATCCGGCCAGCGCTGACGGCCACCGGTCGGGTCAATTCGCGGAGCAGTCCGCTGACTCACGAGGTCGTCCTCTGGATAGTGCTCGCGATGGGCTTGTTGACCGACCTGCCGATCCGACAGGTCTTCAAGCACGCCCGGCGGCTGCGCGCAGGCGAAGACTCGCCCCGCCGCTCCAGTCTCTGTATGGCGCGCCGACGGCTGGGCGTGGCGCCGGTGCGTCACCTGTTCGATCGGGTCGTGCGCCCGCTGGCCCGGCCCGACAAGAGCCCGTCCGACCGGCAACAGGACCGCGACGGGGTCACAGTCCGGGTGATCCGGTACACGCTCGACGACCCGCAACGGGTCGGTCACGGCGCGGTGCATGCCCTGATCACCAACCTCTTCGATGAAGACCTCTACCCCGCGACGGAACTGGTCCTGCTCTACCACGAACGCTGGGAGGAGGAACTGGTCTTCGACGAGCAGAAGACGCATCAGGACCCGCGGCGGGCGACCAAGCCGGCCCAACTGCGGAGCGAGACGCCCGCCGGCGTGATCCAGGAGCTCTATGCGCTGTCGCTGGGCCACTTCGTGATCCGGTCGCTGATGTTCGAGGCCGCGGCGACGGCGGGCCTTGACCCGGACCGGCTGTCGTTCACCGGGTGTTTCCAAGTTCTGAAATGCCGCCTGCCGGAATGCGACGGCACGATCCCCGGACGGTTCGAGGCGTGGTATCGTGGGTTGCTCTGAGAGATGCAAGGGGAACGGACCGACCCCCGCCGTAACCGGATCAACCCGCGGGTGATCAAGCGGAAGATGTCGAAATGGAAAAAGAAACGACCTGAACATCGGCACCTTCCGCCGTTGCAGAAAACTTTTCCAGAGACAGTGGTTATGCTTCGTTGAACGGTATTGGCCTTAGACTTGGGGCTGTCGCAACGGCGGTCTGCAAAACCTCCACCGGCGGTTCGAATCCGCCCGGCGCCTCTGAGATGACACAATAAAACGTAAACCTTGGAACTTCCAGGAGTTTTTTCATGCGCAGAACTGGCATCATCGAATCAATTTAGGGTGATCGCGTTATTGTCGAATCGGCATCGTCTCGGCTCCATCGCCAGGGAATCAGGGACTACATCGTCCCATCCTATCCCCCTACCAATCCCATCCGTGTCGTGCTGGTGTTGCGCGGTCGTCTCGAAACCAAATGAAGAGGGGTTGCAGATGATTTCTGCAACCCCTTCCACCGCATCAGGATACCCCCACGGGGACTCGAACCCCGGTCCCTAGGCTGAGAACCTAGTATCCTAGGCCGCTAGACGATGGGGGCAACGATCGTCTTATATATTGTCTACCGAGTGGGCGATGTCAAGCCCTCCTCGCGCGGGTTGCCGCGCGGCGGTTCGGTGATCGGGAGCCGAATCAGCAACTGTGGGCGCGTAGGAGCGTTTTGTTTTTCCGGAATAGCGAAGGGGTTGAGCGAATGCCGAAGATTCGTGTCAACGGTCGTGACCTGTTCTACGACCAGGCCGGAGAGGGGGAGCCGCTGGTCTTCCTCAGCGGGCTGGGGGGGGACCACCGGGCGTTCGCGGTGTCGGTCCGGCACTTCTCGACCCGCTTCTGGACCCTGGCGCTCGACGCGCGCGACGTCGGCCAGAGCGACCGGGCCGCGGCACCTTACTCGACCGCCGACCTGGCCGACGACGTCGCGGCCTGGCTGCACGCCCTGGGGGCGCCCCCAGCGCACGTCGTGGGGCATTCGCTCGGCGGGCTGGTCGCGCAGGAGCTGACGCTCCGACATCCGGAGATGGTTCGCCGGCTGGTCCTCGTCTCAACCCACGCCGCGGCCGACGCCTGGCGCAAGGCCTTAATCGAGTCGTGGATCTATCTCCGGCTCCGGTCCGAGCCCGGCGAGTTCACCCTGGCCACGCTCCCCTGGCTCGTGGCCCCGCCGTTCTATCGCAACGTGGGCCAGATCGAGGGCCTGATGCGGTTCGCCGAGCGAAACCCCTGGCCCCAGGAGCCCGAGGCGTTCGCCCGCCAGGCCCGGGCCGGCATCGCGCACGACGCCCGCGACCGTCTCGGGGCGATCCACGTCCCGACGCTCGTCCTCGTCGGCGAGCTCGACATCGTGAACCCGCCCCGGGTCGCCCAGGCCCTCGCCGAAGCCATTCCCGGGGCCCAGATGGTCGTTCTGCCGGGGGTGGGCCACCTGCCGCACATCGAGGACGGCGGGCGATTCCGCGAGGCGATCGCTCGCTTCCTCGCCTGAGCGCCGTGATCGGCCTAATGTCTTGCGTTATGGGTTGGGCTGGACTACCTTCGACCCCTGGCGAGCGAGCGCCGAATCGGCGAAGGAGGTCGTCTTGGCGGCGGAAGAGGAACGGAAGCGCGCGTACAAGGCGTTCAAGAAGCGCCTGAAGTTGGCCCGGCTCGACGATGAGTCGGGGCTGAGCCGGGGGAGCAAGCGGTCGAGCATCGCGGGGATCACGCCGCCGACCGGCTTCCCTGCCGGGATCTGGGAGGAGCTTGTCGCCCAGGGCAAGCTGAAGCGCGAAGGGGCCGGGACCTACTCCCTGGCCCAGGAATTGTAACGTGGAGCCGGACCGGACGCCCAGCGTGGTCTCGACCCCAGCGGGACCGTCCGGCGCGGTCGAGGCCGGCCCGGCATCCTGGATCTCGACCCGCGTCCGGGTCGTGCTCGGACGGGCCACGCTGGGTCGAGCCGAGCGACTTGCCCCGCGTCCCGTTCCCGATGGGCTTTCCCGAAGCGTCGGCCCGCTGGCCGTGGCTGCTGTTCGGGCTGCTCCTAGCCTCGATCGCGGCGACCATGGCGGGGATCGTCTGGCGGGCGACGCTCGGGCAGAGCCTGGCCTTGCTGACCGTCCTGGTCCTGCAAGACCAACATCGGTTCCAGTCCTGGGTCGATCAGTTCCTGATTGTCGGGGGGCTCCTGGCGACCCTGTCGCGTGTGCAGGGGGTGGTCTTCGCGCGGCGGTGGCTCATCGCGCTCTATTGTCATTCCGGGTTGTCGAAGCTCGATGTGTCGTTTTGTCGCGAGCTGGGGCTGACGCTCCTGACGACGGCCGTCCATCTGTTCGATCTGCTGGTGGCCAATCCTGGCTCCGGCCCCTGGCTCCGGCTCGACCTGACCGGCTGGAGCCGCGAGGCGCGCGGGGTCCCCGTGTATCCCCAGGGGCGGGCCTGCAACGGCTTGGCCGAGGGGATCGCGGCGCGTTATGGTGGGCGGCTCCTGATCTGGGTCGTCCAGCTTGGACGCGCCGACCGCTGGACGGGGCGACGGACGAGCGTCGAAAGCCTGGGTCTGGAGGCCATCCGGCGACCGGGCGACCGGTATCAACTCAACGCCCATCCCGCCGAGGCGTCACGACCGAAACCGTGGGAATGAGGAGAGCGTTGCCATGCGGCTCCCCCGAGCCAGCGGAATCTTGCTCCATCCGACGTCGCTCCCGGGCCGGTTCGGCATCGGCGACCTGGGCTCGCAGGCCCATGCCTTCCTCGACTTTCTCGTCGAGACCGGCCAGCGCTGGTGGCAGATCCTCCCCCTGGGGCCGACCGGCTACGGCAACTCTCCTTATCAGTCGTTCTCGTCCTATGCCGGCAACCCGCTGTTGATCAGTCCCGAGGTCCTGGTCGATGACGGCTGGCTCGACGTCAACGATTACCGCGACTATCCAGCCTTGCCCGACGACCACGTCGATTTCGACGCCGTGGCCGCAGCCAAGGACCAGCTCTTCCGCCGCGCCTTCAAGAACTTCGAGCCGAGCCACCTTGGCTTCGAGAGCTTCCTGAGCGACAACGCCCACTGGCTCGACGACTACGCGCTCTACATGGCCTTGAAGGAGTCGCACGGGGGGAAGCCCTGGTACGACTGGGAGCCCAACAAGCTCGTCATCCGCGGCAAGCGGGCGCTCAACCAGATCCGGAAGTCGCTGGCCGACTCGATTCTCTATTATCAGTTCGTGCAGTATGCCTTCGCCCGCCAGTGGTCGGCGCTCCGGGATGCCTGCCACGCGCGCCACATCCAACTGATCGGCGACCTGCCGATCTTCGTCGCGCAGGACAGCGCCGACGTCTGGTCGCGGCCCGACCTGTTCCAGCTCGACAAGAAGGGCCGCCCGACCGTCGTGGCCGGCGTCCCGCCCGACTACTTCAGCGCGACCGGGCAGCTCTGGGGCAATCCGCTCTACCGCTGGAAGGCGCACGCGAAGGAGAAGTTCGCCTGGTGGATCGCCCGGATGAAGGCGCAACTGGACCGGGTGGACCTCGTCCGGCTCGACCACTTCCGGGGCTTCGAGGCGTACTGGGAGGTCCCGGCCGGCTCGGAGACCGCCGCGACGGGGCGCTGGGCGCTCGGGCCGGGCACCGCCTTCCTCGAAGCGCTCCGCGACGGGCTCGGCGGCTTGCCCCTGATCGCCGAGGACCTGGGCGAGATCACCGCCGAGGTCAGGGCGCTCCGCGACCGCTTCGACCTGCCGGGCATGCGCATCCTCCAGTTCGCCTTCGGCGGCGGGGGTTCGGAGCAAGACCTCCCTCACCGGCACATCAATCACTGCATCGTCTACACCGGAACGCACGACAACGACACGACGGTCGGCTGGTTTACCGCGACCGGTGCCGACACGACCATGTCGAAGGAGCAGCGCGAGGCCGAGCGGAAGTTCGTGCTCCGCTACCTCGGCACGACCGGCAAGGAGATCCACTGGGACATGATCCGGATCGGGATGGGCTCGGTGGCCGATACGATGATCGTCCCGCTGCAGGACGTCCTCGGGCTCGACAGCACGGCGCGGATGAACGTCCCTGGCAGCGCCGAGGGGAACTGGAGCTGGCGGTTCCAGGCCAGCCAGCTCGACCCGCGCGTCCGGCATCGGCTCGCCGACCTGACCGCCGTCTACAGCCGATGGAACGGCGAGGTCCCGGCCGAGTTCAGCCTGCTGATGCCGCCGGTCGTCGAGGGGCCTGTCATTGTCAGGGGAGCGACGGGAGAAATGACGAAATCTGAAATGACGAATAACGAGAGAATGTCGAAATCCTAATAACGAAGGCAGCACAAGGCGACGGGTGATGCGGCATCCACATCGTCCGTCGAGCGAGGGTCCTTCGTCATTCCTGTTTCATCATTCTTTCATTACTCGTTATCAGACATTTGCCTTCGCGAATTCAGGCACTCTCGCGTTGAAAGTGGATCTCGTGCAAGCGGCGGTAGAGGGGGGATGACCGGCGCAGCTCGCTGTCGGTGCCGACGGCCTCGATCCGGCCGGCATTCATCAGGACGATCCGGTCGGCGAACTGGAGCGAGCCGAGGCTGTGGGTGATCAGGAAGGTGGTCCGGAGGCGGGAAAATTCCTCGATCGCCTTGCGGATGAGGGCCTCGTCCTGGATATCGACAGCGCTGGTGGCCTCGTCGAGGATGAGGATGGCCGGGTCGCGGAGCATGGCGCGGGCCAGGGCGATCCGCTGCCGCTGGCCGCCCGAGAGGCCAAGCCCGCGCTCGCCGATCACGGTGTCGTAGTCCTGGGGCAGGTTCGAGATGAACTGGTGGGCGTAGGCGCGCTTGGCGGCGGCGACGATCGCCTCGCGGCTGGCGTGGCGGTTGCCGTAGGCGATGTTGTTGGCGATCGAGTCCTCGAAGAGGATCGTCTCCTGGATCACCATGCCGATCTGGCTCCGCAGGGTGCGCAACTGGACGTCGCGGATGTCGTGGCCGTCGATCCGGATCGCGCCGGAGCGGACGTCCCAGAGCCGGGGGAGCAGGTTCATTAACGTGGACTTGCCGCAGCCGTTGGGGCCGACCAGGGCGATTGTCTCGCCGTGCCGGACGGTCAGCGAAAGGTTTTGGAGCACCGGCTCGCGACCATTGTAGCTGAAGCCGACCTGGTCGAACTCGATCCGGGCGCGGTGGCGGGGCAGACGGATCGAGCTCGGCTTGTCGGCGACCTCGGGGCGGCGGTCCATCAGGGCGCAGATCCGGTCGGCCGCCGCCGCGGCGCGCTGGACCCGCGAGTGGACGTTGGCCAGTTTGCGGACCGGGTCCGAGATGCCCGCCAGGTTGGCGTAAAAAAAGAGCAGGTCCACGATCTCCATCTGCTGCGAGGCCAGCTGCAGCTTGATGATCCCGAAGTCGAGGAAGATCGTCCGCTTCAGGACGAGGTACGAGCCGGCCAAGAGCGCGATCGAGACGGTCGAGAGCGCGAGCATCTCCAGCACGGGGTCGGAGAGAGCGTCGATCGTCGCAACCCGGACGCTCTTGCGGTACAGGCTCTTGGTTTCCAGGAAGAACCGCCTCCGCTCGCGCCGCTCCGTCGTGTACGCCTTGATGACGATGATCCCCTGGAAGGTTTCCTGGAGGATTTTGTAGATGTTCGACATGCTCTCCAGCGACCGTCGCACGGCGCGCTTCATGATCTGGCCGGCGCGGTTGGCCGTCAGTGCCGAGACAGGGACGAGCACCAGCGCCAGGAGGGTGAGCCGCCAATTGAGCCAGAGGACGATGCTCAAGCAGCTCAGGGCGCGGAGCGGCTCGCGGATCACCTTGCCAAGCAGGGTGTTGAGCCCCTGGCCGAACGAGTCCATGTCATTGGTGAACCGGGCGATCAGCTCGGCCGTGCCCTGGTCGCTGAAGCTCGACAGGTCGAGCGCCATGGTCCGGCGGTAGAAGTGGTTGCGGATGTCGAAGAGGGTCAGTTGCATGACGTCGGCGACCAGGACCTCCTGCAAGAACATGAAGAAGCCCTTGACGGCGACGCCCGTCATGACCAGGAGGATCAGGAACAGGAGCGACTGGAAGCCCTCATGGGGCAGGTAGCGGTTGATCCAGGGCTGGAGCCAGCAGTAGCGGTCGATCCAGCGCGAGGTCTCGGCGCGCTGCTTGAGCAACGCGGCGCGGCGGCCGTCGAGCGAGGTCGAGCGGTGGTCCTGGATGTACTGGGCGGTGAACTGCTTCAGCTCGTCGAGTCGGGCCTCGGCCAGTTGCAGCTCGTGCCGCAACGCGTCGAGCGCGGCCCTCTCTTGGGTGGCGCGCTGGTCGTTGATGGCCATCGGAGCCAGCTCGTCAAGCCTCCGCTCGCGCCTGGGGATCTCGAGCAGCTTGGCGTCGCGGTCGGCGTGGACCTGCTGGAAGTGGTTCTTGAACATCGGGCTGGTCGGGTCGCCCGCCTTCCGGATGAAGTCCACCTCGCCGAGCCGGGCGTCGATCATCTCGACGTCGGTCTCGAGCGCAACGACCTTCTCGGCGACCCACTTCTGACAGTTCTCGCTATAGAAGAGGATATTGAGGAGGGGAGACACCGCGCTGATGTTGGCGCCCCAGAGCACGGCCACCAGCAGGGCACAGACGAGCGAAAGCCCGAACCGAACCCGGTAGGGCCAGGCGAAGAGCACGAGGCGGACAAAGTTCTTCATGGTCGGCGTGCGCCAGAGACGGGTTGACCCAAGAGCCTCCATGCCATCCCCCGGTCCGCGCCCCTGGAGGGAACCGGACCGGGAGTCGGGCTGAGCAACGATTTACCACGAGTGGCGAACCCTGGCAAGGCGACTTCGGTCGGGTTACCAGATGCTTCGGAAGCGCTCTTGGAATGCTTGTGAAGGGCGGATAGAATCCCGCGACACGGTCGTCCTGGGGACCTCAGGCGGCCGATCCACCGTCAGGGAGGACGGGATGAAGGCCCTCGCGCTGGTCGATGCCCTCGATCACGTCTGCTGCCGGTATCGTCTCCGCGCCTTCGAGCCGGCCCTGCACACCTCCGGCGGGTCGCTGTCGGTCCAGGCGATCGCGCGGGGCGGGTTCGAGCGCTGGCGGCAGCTCGGCCAGGCCGGCGACTACGATTCCGTCATCCTTCAGCGCAAGCTCTTGCCGGGCTGGCAACTTCAACGGCTCCGAACGCGGGCGCGGCACCTCGTCTTCGACGTCGACGATGCGGTCCTCTACCGCGACTCGTACGATCCGCGCGGTCCGTTCTGCCGCCGCCGGGCCGCCCGGTTCGCCGCGATCGTCCGCGCCGCCGACGCGGTGATCGCCGGCAACGACTTCCTAGCCGACTGCGCCTTCCGTTCCGGGGCGAGCGCAGGGCGCGTCCATGTGATCCCTACTTGCATCGACACGGAGCGCTACCGACCTTCAGAGCATGTCGAGAAATGGGCGGTAAAAACTTCGCCCCCCCACCCTCCCCCTGGCGGGGGAGGGTGGGGGGGAACCGCCGAAAGGGCGGGCCTCGACCTCGTCTGGATCGGCTCGTCGAGCACGCTGCAAGGGCTGGAGCTTCAGCGCCCGCTCTGGGAGCGGATCGGCCGCGAGGTCCCCGGCGCGCGGCTCCGAGTCATCTGCGACCGCTTCCCGACCATCGAGGCGCTGCCGGTGGTCGCAGTCCCCTGGAGCGGGGCGACCGAAACCGAGGAGCTGGCGGCGGGGGACGTCGGGGTCAGTTGGGTCCCCGATGACCTCTGGAGCCGGGGCAAGTGCGGCTTGAAGGTGCTCCAGTACCAGGCGGCGGGGCTCCCCGTGCTGGCGAACCCGGTGGGCGTGCAGGCCGAGATGGTCGTCCCAGAGGTCTCGGGCCTGCTGGCGACGACCCCCGACGAGTGGGTCGCGGCGGTCCGAAGGCTGGCCACCGACCCCGCGCTCCGGCTCCGGATGGGCCGCGCGGCGCGAGCCTCGGTCGAGTCGGGCTACTCGGTCGCGGCCTGGGCCGAGACATTCATCGCCGCGATCGCCCCGCTGAAATCGGTTCGAAGACCAGCCGGGTGCGTGCCACGCACCTGCGCCGTCCGGCGCTGACAGGACGGGTGCGTGGGACGCACCCGACGAAGATGGGGCCTCATCGGGGATCGACCGGGCAAATCAGGGCGAATGGATGAGCTGGCTCTTCCGGAAGACACCGCGACCGAATGCCTCGGAGCGCTTGTTCGAGCCGCCCGAGTGGCGGTGGGCCCGGACCGGTGACGTGGGTTGGTGGGTTCGCGCCGACTGGAAGGACGCCCTGCTCGGTCCCGAGGGGCTGCGGCTCGACGAGTGGCGGCGGCATGGCCGGCTCACGATCGTCAAGACCGGACCGCACCGGGTCGTCTACCGGGTCGATCTGCCCGACGGGGCCGTCTTCATCAAGCATTACCTGGTGCCAGGGCTGCGGGCCAAGGTCCGCCAGTGGTTCCGGCGGGGCAAGGGGCGGAACGAAGGCCGGCGCACCCGGTACCTGGCCGCGATCGGCGTGCCGACCATCACCCCGGTCGCGCTCGGCGAGCAGCGGAGGCGGGCGTTCCTGCTGGAGAACTATCTCATCACCCACGCGATCCCCGAGGCCATCCCGCTCGACGAGTTCGTCGAGCGCCGGTTGCCGCAATGGCCCGAGCGGCGCCAGGCGCGGGTGCGGCAGAGCCTCGCCTCGGCCCTCGCGGTGATGACGGCGCGGCTGCACGACGCCGGCTACGTCCACCAGGACTTCCATCCCGGCAATATCCTGGTCCGGATGGGGGCCGACGACCAGCCCCGCTTGGCAATCATCGACCTGGACGCGCTGCGGGTCAGCTTTCCGCTCGGCTGGCCCGAGGCGCAGCACAACCTGGCGCTGTTGAATCATTATTTTTGGCTCCGCAGCGGCCGGGCGGACCGGGCGCGGTTCCTGCGGGCCTACCTCAGTGCCCGACAGTCCCCGATCTCCCCCCCACGTGCCTTCGCGCGTGGCATCGAGGACGCCACTCGCGCCTGGGCCGAGCGGCTCTGGCGGCGCTGGGGGCGGCGGTGTCGGGGAAGCAACAAGTATTTCGAATTCTCCAAGGGACCGCACACCTGGTCGGTCGCCTCCCGCGACCTCTCCCCGGCGACCATCTGCGAGCTTCTGGCTGATCCTGACGCCCCCTTCCGCCGCCCGGGGACGGTCCTGCTCAAGGACTCGCGGAGCACGACCGTCGCCGAACTGACGATGATGGTCCGCGGCCGGCCGACGCGCGTGATCTATAAGCGGTTCAACATGAAGACGTGGTACGACCCCTTTCTGAGCTTTTTCCGGCCGTCGCGCGCCTGGCAGGCGTGGCAAGGGGGTCAACACCTGGCCAGCCGGGCGATCCCGACGCCGCGCAACCTGGCGTTCCTAGCGCAGTTGCGGCCCGTCGGCCGCAGCCTGTTCTGGTACTTGCCGCACGAGGCGTACCTGGTCACGATCAAGGAGGATTCGATGACGCTCGGCCACTTCGCCCGCGTCATCCTGCCGATACGCGCGCCCGAGGCGCGCCGGGCGCAGATCGTCCGGCTGACCCTGGCCCTGGCCCGGCTGCTCCGCATGATGCACGAGCGCTCGCTGTCGCACCGTGACCTGAAGGCGTCGAACGTGCTGATCGTCGGCGACTCGGAGGCCCCGGTGCCGCAACTGAGCCTGATCGACCTGGAGGGCGTCCGGCTGGTCCACCCGATCCCGCCGCATCGCCGGCTCCAGAACCTGACCCGGATCAACGTCAGCCTCAGCGACGTCGTCGGCCGGACCCGGACTGACGCTTTGCGGTTCCTCCGTGCCTACTTGCCCTGGGGGCTCTCCCCCCGCAACGACTGGAAAGGGATCTGGCGGGCCGTTGCCAGGCGGAGCCAGAGCAAGCGGGACCGAAACACGCGCCACGGCCGCGCCCTGTCCTAGCGCTACGATCCGAACCTGTCTCGACCAGACCGACTGCCGAGGGCCCCGACGATGCAGGACACACGACCGGCCCCGCCTCGAATCCAACTACGGCGAACCCTCACTCTGCTGGCCGCGCTGGTCTGCCTCGGCTGCGCGACGCTCGGCGACCGGGAGCCGCCGCTGGTGCCGACCCGCTACGAGACGCGGACCGGCCCCTACGCTGTTTTCTCCAATGTCCCGATCGCTGCCGACGCCCCGGCGATCCGCAGCCTCCAGTCGCTCGAGACCGAGATCGAGGCGAACCTCGGCATCCGGGTCCGTTCGGACGAGCCGCCGGTCGAGGTCTACATCCTCAACGACCGGCAGAGCTTCACCCACTTCCTCCGCTATTATTATCCTGAGCTCCCCCCGCGCCGGGCGTTCTTTTTGGCCGAGGGGCCGCGGCGGGTCGTCTACACGTCCTTCGGCGAGCGGCTCGGCGAGGACCTGCGGCACGAGGCGACCCACGCGCTCTTGAACGTGGCGATCGGCGACCTGCCCCTCTGGCTCGACGAGGGCCTGGCCGAATACTTCGAGGGGGCCGATGACCGGAACCCCGAGCACCTGGGCCGGCTACCCGGCGACCTGGCCGCGGGGTGGAAGCCCGACCTCGCCCGGCTCGAATCGCTCAAGAGCTTGCGCGAGATGGCCCCCCGCGACTACCGCGAGTCGTGGGCCTGGGTCCATTACCTCCTGAACGGCTCGAACGCGGGCAAGACCGCGCTGCTTGCCTACCTCGCCGACCTCCGCACGTCCCCGAAGGTCGCGCCCCTCTCCGAGCGGCTCAAAGGCGATGATCTGGGCTCGGGTACCCGACTGCTCGCCCACATCGACCGCGTCCGCACGCCCCCCACGTCAGTGGCCTCGGCCTCGTCCTCGTCCGAGCTGACCCTCCGGCTCCAGGACAACGCGATCGAGCCGGCCCGCTCCTCCGGCTCATCCCGCCGCAGCTTCTTCGGCCGGCTCCGTGCGCTGGTCGGTCTTTGACCCATCGTTCCGGGGACCGGGTCATTTTTTGACCGCGATCGGGACCTGGTTGATCTTGGCGGCGAGGATGAAGTCGTTCTCGGACAGGCCGCCG
>JBKOZB010000325.1:0-7502 GCA_046744225.1 Planctomycetota bacterium
GCCGAGAACCTCTGCGTCGAGGCCGAGCTGCGCATCCTGGCCGAGCGCTGGCAGTTGGAGCGTATCCACGTCGAGGACGAATACATCGTCCTCACCTACCGCAACCCGAAGCGGATCAACACGCTGGCCAAGCTCCACCCGAAGCGGGTCCGGATCGTCGATGAGAAGACGGCCTACGTCCCGATCGAGGAGAAGCGGCCCCACGGTTCGGTGGTCGCGGCGGCCGTCCGGCCGCTCTTGCAGGTCGCCTCCTGACAGCGCGGGGAACCCAGTCGGGGCGGCAGCGGCTCCTCGGGCGGCACGCCGGGCCCTGGCGGCACATCCTCCCGCTTGGAAGCATCGCATTGTAATAGTTTTCGTAGGGTCCGCTGTGCGGACCGCGCTCCGGACGCCCGGTCCGCACAGCGACCCTACGGAAAAGAGGCTTCAAACCCCGCTCAACACGGCTCTGCCGGTGGAGGCTGATTCCCTTCAACCGATTCCCGTGGGCCGCGTGATCGCCAGCGCCGCCGTCGCCGTGTCATGCACCGGCGTCTCGACACCGGCTGGTCGCCCAAGGCGTGAGACCGCCCCGCTGAGGTCGTCGATCTCCGTCGGCCCGCCCGCCTCCAAGTCCAACAGAAAGCTCGGCTTCATCCCGGCGGGTACCGAGTCGATGAGCCGGAGGATGCCCGCCTCTTCGCCCTCCGGCAGCGCCACGCCTCGGGTCCGGGCGACGGCGATCACCTCCCGGACCGCTCGCTCGATCAGCAGCCGGCCCAGCGGCGTCTCCCGAAGCGGGCCGACGGGCGAGCGAGCCAGTCCGCAAGCGGCCGCCATCGACGCGATGAAGGCGAACTTGCGCCAAAGCTCGGCGGTGATGTCCCCCGAGATCTCGGCCTCCACGCCAGCCGCCCGAAACGCCGAGGTGATCCGCTCGGCCCGTTCCGATGCCCCGCCCACCAACTCGCCCACGACGACCCGCTGGAAGGGGCTGCGGCGCTCGACGACGCCCGGCCCGATCCGCACGACGCTGATCGCGGTGAGCCCGCCGAGCACGCGATCGCGCGGGACGCCGTGCCCGACCAGGCGATCGACCACTTCGACCCCGTTGAGCAGCGGGAGGATGACCGCGCCGGCCTCGGCCAGGGTCCGGGCCGCCGGGGCGATCTCCGGCAGCGAGAAGTTCTTGACGGCGACGATGGCGTACTCGACCCGGCTCAGCCCTTTCGGGTGGTCGGTGGCCTCGACGGGGGCGGTGAAGGTCCCCTCCGGCGTACGGACCTCGATGCCTCGCCCCCGCAGGGCGTCGAGGTGAGCCCCGCGGGCCAGCATCACGACCTGATGTCCGGCGTGGGCGAGGACGCCGCCGTAGTAGCCGCCGACGCCTCCCGCCCCCAAGATCGCTATCTTCATGGCAAGTCACGCCTCATTCGAGTCATACACCCAGACCCGACGATCTCCGTCCCCTTCGTCCCCACCCTCCCGAATCATACGAGTCCCAACCAGACGCACCTCCACTCCCGAGACCAGATCCATCACCGCTTGACCGCCAACGTCTGGCGTGACCAAAAAGATCACCGAGCTATTGGGCTTTTGTCGGGCCGTTGAAAAACTATTGAGCTTCAGGTAAGTCGCTTCATCCTGAAACCTGCGTGGTGGAAGAACGCGAGGATCAAATCGGGACGATGATGCAGCCGTGCAAATCCCCGATCGACCTGCTTCCGGATCTGCTTGGTGTCCTCCGGTGTCGTGTTGAGGAGGTGTTGCTTCACGTTGCCATGACAGTTGTCTACTCCGGTGGTGCCGTCAGTACTTTGTTCGACACCAAGGCCGGAAACGGTGGCTCCTCGACCTGAGATTCCACGGCGGCCTGTCGGTATGGTACGCGATCCTTCAGCCGAAGGATCGGACGTTCGATCAAGTGCCAGGAGGCTACGGCGGCGGTCAGTGTCAGGACACCCTCAGTCGACCACAGTGCCGGAGTCATCCCAACCCCAAAGAGCCTCTTGAGCGTAAAGGATATCTGAACGATTGGGTGGTGGTAGAGATAGATCCCGTAGCTGATCGTGCCTAGATAGACAAGCGGGGCTATCCGGAGTGGGGCGAACACAGGGTGGCCGGCATGGCAGACCAACATGGCGACCAAGGCAAACGAAGTCAGCGAAGCGACGGTCGCGTGTACCCCGAGGATCGATGCGCTGCCCGCGTCAACCAGCCGTCCTGTCGCGCCTAGGTAAACCACGAAGAGAACGGCGAGCGCGCCGAGGACGGCTGCCCAGCCCCGCGCCCGCCGCCGGGCTCTCTCGGCGTCCGAGTCGGCCAGGATCGCCGCTAGTAGGCCACCGAGGGCAAAGCCGTCGCTCCGGGCGGCCAGGAGCCACCAGTGGACACCGGCTGCCCGCGCCGCGACCGAGCCGATTGCCAGAGCCAACGCCAACTGGCCAGTCCACCGCCGCCCGGCTAGCAGGACGAGCGCCGGCCAGATCAGATAGAACTGCTCCTCTAGGGCCAGCGTCCAGGTGTGCTGCATCAGCAACCAGGGGGGCATCTCGCAGCCCCAATAGCAGGGCACTTGCTGCGTGTAGGTCAGGTAGTAGGGCAGCGCCGCGGTGTCGTCCAGCCCACGAAGGGCTAGAATCATGATCAGCAGGTAGTAGATCGGCCAGATCCGCAGCCCTCGGCGTGCGTAGAAGGCTGGCAGGAAGGCCCACGATCGTCCATGCTTGAGCACAATCGCCGTGATCAGGTAGCCGGACAGCACGAAGAAGATGTCGACTGCAGCCCACCCCCACGGCAGCCGAAATATGAAGATGTGATAGGCAACAACCGTAACCGCCGCCAAGCCGCGCAGACCATCCAGTTCTGCAATCCGTCGCATTGTCGTCCCTCCAGGACCACGTCTTGTGGTGCGATGGAAATTATGAGCAAGTCCGGTCGATATACGCAAGTGTAGAAAATGGGTCAGAGCAGAATCGTATCAAAACAGGGGAGCGTCGATCACAAGGCTGTCTACAAGAAGACAGTCCGAATGATGAACTCTCAGTACACCAACGCTTTCAAGCTCGACACGGAGCCGGCCAAGGTCCGCGGTGCCTACGGCCGCGGCTCGTTCGGCTCGGGCTGCCTGATGGCCCGCAAGCTGGTCGAAGTGGGCGTGACGTACATCGAGGTCTCGCTCGGCGGCTGGGACACGCACGCCAACGTCTTCGAGACCCTCTCGCAGCGCCTCCTGCCCGAGCTCGATAAGGGCATGGGTGCCCTGGTCGCCGACCTGGCCGACCGCGGCCTGCTCGACGATACCCTGATCGTCTGGATGGGCGAGTTCGGCCGGACCCCGCGGATCAACCAGAACGCCGGCCGCGACCACTGGCCGCGAAGCTGGTCGATCGTCATGGGCGGCGGCGGCCTGAAGGGGGGCCAGGCCGTCGGCGACACCGACAAGGACGGCGTCGACGTCGTCGATCGCCCGGTCGGCGTCATGGACGTGATCGCCACCATGACCAAGGCCATGGGCATCAACCTCGTCACTCAGTACACCACCCCGCGCGGCCGGCCGATGAAGGTCGTCGACGGCGGCGCGCCGATCAAGGAACTGATCTGAAGCCGCCCGCTCGACACGCCCAATGGGTTGAAACTCGACACTCCGTCATCGCCCGATGGCGGAGTGTTCGTCGTTTCGGGACACCCGTCAGGGCACCAACCACGGGAACTTGCTCTTCGAGAGCGCGTGGAAGAGCATGTACTTAAGGATGTAATGATGCGGGTCGTCGGCCGGTCGAACCTTGGCCCAGCGGGGTTTGGGCAGACGCACCATCGTGTCGCCACGGAAGGTTTGGCTCGGTTCAGGCGCTCGACCGCGAGGTGTCGATCGGTCGTGTGAGCCAGCCGACGGCCGTCATGGCCAGCCCCGCTCCGAGGGGGAGCGGGCCGCCCGCGAGCGCCAGCGCCGCGAGGGTCGCGACTAGGATGGCCCCACCGAGCAAGCCCGAGCCCTCGGCCCGCAGGGCGGCGAGGACGAGCAAGGGGACGGCCAGCGCGGTCAACACGAGCGTCCAGGTCCCCGCGCGCTCCCACGGTCCGGGTGGGCGGATCGGCGACCAGGTGACCATCGCGGGATGAGTCCCTCCGCGCGACGCGCCGAGGAACGCGTGCGACGCGCCGAGGTGGGCGATGTGCACTGTCCCGGTCGGCTCGGGGATCTCCAGGGTGGTCGTCCTGCCCGGCTCTTCGGAAGCCTGGCCGAGGTGGACCTGCGCCGACAGTTCGAACTCATCGAGCGCGGCGGTCTGGACCGCCTCGGTCATGGTCCGCCGCATCATCTGGACGTGCTCCTGCACCCGCCGGAGCCGCAGCTCGCGGAGCGCCGGCGGTCCCGCAACGTCGCCCGCCGCGGCCCGCATGGCATCGCGCCAGAAAAGTCCGAGCTGGACTAGGTGCGAGACGAGCCCTTCGCGCGTGCGGAGCGAGATCCGGTCGAGCCGGCCGAGGCTCTCGACGGTCCGATTCTTCAGCCATTCCGCGCGGGCGATCTCCAGCCGGTCGCGCGGGACCGGCTCGGACACCCCGTTCGTGCTGGCCAGTGCGACCGACTCGGGCGCGTGGACGGTCGCGAGCGTGAGGACACGCGCCTGGGGCAGCATGGGGAGAGGTAAGGGACGGCGCCCCGCAGGGTCCGGTCGGCCGCCCGGCGCCTTCCAGACGAGCGAGACCTGGCTCGCTCCTCCCTCGTCGAGCGGGATGAGCCAGCGGCCCGTCGCCGCGCGGAGCGGTTCGACGGGCGCGTTGTTGACCGAGGCCCAGAGCGGCTCCGACGCGCCGGGAAGCTCGACCGGGAGGAACGGGCCCGAGCGCGGCTCGACCTCGTACCGCGCCAGGCCGAGCGTCGCGCCGTCGGTCGAAACGGTACAGCTCAGGTCGGCCAGTCCGACGCGGACGAGGTCGCCTCCCGCGCCGGCCGCGCTCGGCTCGACCGGCATCTGGACCTTGAGCGACCATCCTTCGCGCAGGACGTGGTACGTCTGGACCGGCACGCCGACCGGCCCGGCGAACTCGTCGGCCGGGAACCGGGCCGGGTCGTCGATCGGTTGCAGGCCGGGCGACCCCTCGATCACGGGCTCGCGGCCCGAGGCGTTAACGAGGTTCAAGTAGCGGTCGACCGACCCCCGGCCGAGCGGGACGAGATCGGGGAAGCTCAGCTCGCTCGGCTTCGGCAACGGCAGCGCCGCGCGGACAACCAGGCGCTGCGAGCCCCAGATCGGCCGCTTGGGGCGGATCGTCCAGTAGGTCGTCGCCCCGAACGACTCCGACGTGAGCTGGTGGCCGACGCCGACCAGCGCCACCTTCGCCGCGTCGGCCCAAGGCGTCGGCATCCTCAGGTGGATCGCGTCGATCGCCCCCTGCGAGACATCGTACCGGACCGCCGCGACCCACTCGGCCGAGTCGGGGAGGAGCATCAACTGGCTCCGCACCAGCACGGCAGTCCAGGGGGGCTCGACGTCCCAGCGGAGCCGCTCCAGCATCTCGGGCCGGTCCACCCGGTACGAGGCGCGAATCGGACCGTTCGGGGCGGCCGGCGCGGTCGAGGGCAGGGGGGTGACACCGGACGATGGGACGAGCTGGAACTTCGTCGGGCCCACGATCGTCAAGGTCCCCGGCTTCGCGTCGCCATCGGCCCAGCGCGGCCAGGGGACGTTCATCTCCTGGCTGGAACCGCCGGTCGCCATCGGATCGATCGGGACCGGGAGCCACCCGCGCAGCCAGACGTCGCGCTGGCGGGCCGCCGCTCCGTCGAATCGGAGCCGGACCCGCGTGGGCTCCGGCCGGCTCCAGTCGGTCAGCCCGTCGGCCTCGACCGCGATGATTTGAAAGTCCTCGGGGATGTTGAGCACGACCTGATAGGCCCGCCCCTGCCACTCGACCAGCTCGGCCTTCATGTCGAGATCGAGCCGGCCCGAGCCGATCGTCAGGCGGACATCGGGCGTGACCGCGAGCCGGCCGGCCGCCGGCCCGGTCCCCAGCGCAAACTCGGGCGTCTTCAAGAACCGGACCGCCCCCGAAAGCGTCAGCGGCTCTTCCGGCAGGCTTCCCCAGAGCCGGACGAACCCCTCCTCTGTGAACGGCTCGGCCCCTGTGCCGGCGCCGGGCGCGAGCCGACCCGTCCAGTCGGGTGGCCGGCGGAACCCGAGCGCGCCGGTGTAGCGCTCGACACCGATCGGCTCGATGCGCGGGACCGTCCGCTCGGCGGCCCGATCCGACTCCGGGGCGCTCCGCCAGAACTCCAGCAGGATCGCGCTCCCGTCGGGGAGCGGCGGATTGAGATGCGCGACCCACTCGGGCTTCTCGGCCGTGCCTTGCCAGGTGGTGTCGATCAGCCCGGGGATCGCGCGGGAGCGGACGACGAGGCCCGGCTCCAGGCCGAGCCGGATCATCGACATGCCCTCCGGCTTGCGGTAGGTCAGGCGCGCGCGGACGTGGTCGCCGGCCGGCTCGGCGTCCCAGAGGAGGAGCCCCTCGACCGTCCCGGTGGCGACGACCATCCCGGCCGCAGCCTGGTCGCGCGCGGCCCAGCGGACCTCCAGGTGATCAGCCGGGCCGAGCTGCCCCTCAACGCCCGACCCGCCCGGGGCGATCGTCCCCCGGGCGCTCGGGACCTCGACTGCCCCCGCCGCGCCGCCCGGCTCGGCCGCGACCACGACCCGGGCCGAGGCGACCGGGTTGACCGGCAGGACGATCGTCGCGCCGGTCGTATCGCGCCGGGGAAGGACCGTCCGGCGCACCGTGAGCCGCTTCCGCCCAGGGCCGGAGACCGCGACGGCCGCCGTCCTTCCTCCAGGCCGGACCAGGACCGGGACCGTCGCGCCGTCGAGCGTCGCCGTGATGTCGCGCGCGTTCGCGACGGGGAAGCCCCAGGCCGCCTCGCCCTCGCCGTCTGCCAGGAGGTCGAGTTCCGATTCGACAACCAGCTCGCGCCCGGTGCGCCAGGAAACGCGGTGGAGCGCGTCGAGGGCGCGGAGGTCCGGACCCGGACGTGCCTCGGCGGCGTCGGCCAGAGCCTTGAGCCGCGCGAAATCAGCGAGCCGGAGCAGGACCCGGTCTGGGGGCTCGTTCGGCCGGGGCGGTCCCTCGTAGGGGAAGAGGGCGAGGATGGGGCCCGATCCGGCGGCCTGAGCCTGCGCCCAGGCCCAGCGCGCCGAGAGGCCCAGGACGGCCAGCCCGGCTAGCACGACGGCCGTGATCCCCGACCCGCTCGCCCGCCGCCGCACCGTCGAGCCGACGAGCGGCGCGAGGACCCGCCGGCACCCGACCCTCGGCAGCGCCTGGCCGAGCCAGAGGAACAAGACCGCCAGCCCCCCCGCCGCCGCGCCCGCGACGAGCGCCGCCAACCGGGACGGGGCCACGCCGGTTGCCAGCGTCGCCAAGCCGAGCGCGACTGCCAGCCCCGCCCCACGCGCCCGGCGCGCGGCCGACCGGCAGGCCAATCCCGCGAACACGACCGCCAGCCCGGCCGTCCAGCCCCAGAC
>JBKOZB010000331.1:0-4671 GCA_046744225.1 Planctomycetota bacterium
GGTCAGGACTCGTCGGATCGGATCGATAGTGCCATTGGGGATTAAAACGGGCGACAAATTGTCGGCCGGTTTCTTGTGGCCACGACCAGGACCACCACGTTGGCCCAGAACTGGCGAAGCTGTCATGAGCCGCCATCTGGCATTGGTGGACTCTCGATTTGAGGCCATGACGCTGCCGGGACTTCGCTCGCCAGCTCTCCGCAGCAACCGTTTCTCCCTCCTGTTTGCCGCTTGGTACGATCTCCCCGTTCTCCCGAAGCAACGACGATGGGGAGGGTGCCATGAAACGGCATTGGGACGAGCAGGAACTTGCTGAGCACTGGTCGTTGACCCAAGCCGAGTTCGAGCTGCTCCGCAACCGGACCGACCGGACTCGGTTCGGCTTTGCGGCCCTGCTCAAGTTCTTCCAGGTCGAAGGGCGGTTCCCCAGCAGCAGTAAAGAGGTGCCCGCGGCGGCTTTGGATTACCTGGCCGACCAGCTCGGCATCTCCCAGGAAGGGTTCGCCGAATACGACCTCAGCGGTCGGAGCGGCGAGCGAGATCGGGCCCAGATCCGCTCCCTCGGCGGCTTCCGCCGAGTCACGCTCGGTGATGCCGAGGAACTCGTGGGATGGCTCCGCCGAGAGATCCTGCCTGTCGATCACAAGACGGAGCATCTTCAGGAAGCCGTTCTCGACTGGTGTCGCAGGAACCAAGTTGAACCTCCGACTCCGTCTCGAATCGATCGGATCGTCGGTTCGGCCCTGAAGGCGTACGAGGCGGATTTCTTCACGGCGTCGTACGAACGCCTTCCTGGGCCATGTCGCGCCGCGATGGACGCGTTGCTCCAAGCACCTCATGACCAGGGAAACGGCGACGTCACCGAGGCCACTCCGTTCGCGGAGCTTCGAGGAGACCCTGGCCGCCCGAGCCTGGAGAGCGTCCTCAAGGAAATCAGCAAGCTCCAACGCATCGCGGCGCTCGATCTCCCGGACAACTTGTTCGAGGCGATTCCGCCGAAGGTCCTCGAGAAGTATCGTCTCCGAGCCGCCGGGGAGCCGCCGCGGGAGCTGCGACGGCATCCGGAGGCGATTCGCTACACGCTGGTCGCGGCGTTTTGCTGGCAGAGGCGGAAGGAAATCACCGATGGGCTCGTCGACCTCCTGATTCAGGTCGTTCACCGCATCGGTGCGCGTGCCGAACGCAAGGTGGTCAAGGCGCTCCTGGAGGACCTGCGGAAGGTCCACGGGAAGACGACGCTCCTGTACAGAATCGCCGAAGCCGCCGTCGGCAACCCGGACGGCATCGTCCGGGAGGTCCTCTACCCGATTGTGGGAGAACAGACCCTTTGGGACCTGGTGCGTGAGTTCAAGTCCACCGGGCCGGCCTACCAGAAGACGGTCCACACCACCATGCGAGCGTCGTACAGCAGCCACTACCGCCGCATGCTACCGCCTCTTCTCGACGCCCTCGAATTCCGCTCGAACAACGCGATGCATCGCCCCGTCATCGACGCCTTGGAGTTCCTCAAGGCCCGCCGGGAGAGCAAGCAGCGGCACTTCTCGCTCGGGGATGGTGTCCCGATCGACGGCGTGGTACGCAGTGGCTGGAAGGAGATCATCCTCGAGAAGGACAAGCACGGCGTCGAGCGGATCAATCGCATCAACTACGAGATCGCCGTCCTCCAGGCGCTGCGGGAGCGGTTGCGCTGCAAGGAGATCTGGGTCATCGGGGCGGACCGCTACCGCAATCCCGACGATGACCTCCCGGCCGACTTCGAGGTGAGGCGGGCCGACTACTACGTGGCCCTCAAGCAACCGCGGGAGGCTGAGCAGTTCGTCGCCGACGTCCAGCGGTCGATGACCGAGGCTCTCGACCTGCTGAACCGGACTCTCCCGAGAAATCGCAAGGTCCGGATCCTCGAACGAAAGAAGGGGCGTCTCCGCGTCTCGCCCACCGACCCGCAGCCGGAGCCGGTCAACCTCTCGTCCCTGAAAGCGGAAATTACCCGCCGCTGGCCGATGACCAGCCTGCTCGACGTGCTCAAGGAGACTGACCTGAGAGTCGGCTTCACCGACGAATTCCAGAGCATCTCCTCGCGCGAAGTCCTGGGCCGCGGGGAGCTGCAGAAACGCCTGCTTCTGGGGCTCTACGGCCTCGGCACCAACACCGGACTCAAACGCGTCTGCGCGAGCGACATCGGCATCACATACAAGGAGCTCCTCCACGTGAGGCATAGGTTCATCCGGAAGGACTCCCTGCGTGGCGCCATTGCCCGGGTGGTCAACGCCATCTTCGCGGCCCGCCTCCCTGAGATCTGGGGCGAGGGGACGACGGCCTGCGCGTCCGACTCCAAGAAGTTCGGCGCGTGGGACCAGAATCTCATGACCGAGTGGCACATCCGCTACGGAGGCCGCGGCGTCATGATCTACTGGCATGTCGAGAAGAAGGCGGTCTGCATCTACTCGCAGCTTAAGCGCTGCTCCTCTTCCGAGGTCGCCGCGATGATCGAAGGGGTGCTGCGTCACTGCACGGAGATGTCGGTCGAGAAGAACTACGTCGATAGCCACGGCCAGAGCGAGGTCGCGTTCGCCTTCTGCCATTTGCTCGGCTTCGAGCTCTTGCCGCGTCTGAAAGGGATCTCCAGGCAGAAGCTGTACCGCCCGGGGCCTGGAAGCCCGGGAGACTATCCACACCTCGAGCCGATTCTCAGTCGACCCATCGACTGGGAGCTGATTCGCAGGCAGTACGACGAGATGGTCAAGTATGCCACGGCCCTGCGGCTGGGGACGGCCGAGACGGAAGCCATCCTGCGCCGCTTCACGAAAGGGAACCTGAAGCACCCGACCTATCTGGCACTCGCCGAGCTCGGGAAAGTGAAGAAGACCATCTTCCTCTGTCGCTACCTCCACTCCGAGGCGCTGCGCCAGGAGGTCGAGGAGGCGCTCAATGTGGTCGAACGCTGGAACGGCACCAACGGGTTCATCTTCTTCGGCAAGGGCGGCGAGGTCGCGACGAACCGCCTCGACGACCAAGAGATCTCGGTCCTCTGTCTCCACCTGCTTCAGATCTGCCTCGTCTATATCAACACGCTGATGATTCAGAACGTCCTGGCGGATTCCGCGTGGCTCGGCCGCATGGCCGAGGAGGACTTCCGGGCCCTCACGCCGCTGATTCACACCCATTTGAACCCCTACGGCCGGTTCGAGCTCGACATGGAGACGCGCTTGCCCCTGGATGAGCCGGTTGATCTTGTGGCATAGAGACTTTCCCGAGAAGGGCTATTTTCGGGAAAGTTGCCGGGCGTCCGGGCCGCACCGACAAGGGTTTGTGCCCCGACCGGCGCCAGCCGCCAGCCACCATTTTCGGGAAAGTCGAGCCCAGCGGTGACCATGACCACCCCGCCCCGCAAGCGACCAAACGCCGCCTCGCGCAGCCGGGAGTACCTCACCCCGACCGAGGTGGACCGACTCCGCGAGGCCGCCGGGAAGCGGGGCCGCCACGGGACCCGCGACGCGACCATGATCCTGCTGGCGTACCGACACGGTTTGCGGGTCTCGGAGTTGATCGCGCTGCGGTGGGAGCAGGTCGACCTCAGGCAGGGGATGCTCCATGTCCGCCGCCGCAAGAACGGCTCTCCCAGCACGCATCCGATTCGCGGCCCGGAGATCCGCGCGCTGCGAAAGCTGGCCCGGGCATATCCGGAGACGCCCTACGTTTTTGTGTCCGAGCGGAAGGGCCCGCTGACGGACTCCGCGTTCCGGAAGATCGTGGCCCGTGCTGGGTCGGTGGCCGGCCTCGATCTCCCTGTGCATCCCCACATGCTGCGGCATTCCACCGGCTTCAAGCTGGCCAACGACGGTCAGGATACCCGGGCGATCCAGCACTACCTCGGGCACAAGAATATCCAGCACACCGTCCGCTACACCGAGCTCAGCGGTGATCGCTTCAAGGAGTTCTGGGACGATTAACCGCCAGATGGCGGCTCATGACAGCTTCGCCAGTTCTGGGCCTTGCAGGAAGAGCGGCCCTACGACCGCAATCTGGACCAGGTGTCGCCGACGAGGTGGGCATGGTCTGGCTCGTCACCGATTACAAGGACGGGCGATCCGTGCCGAGAGGCCCTGCGGCAGGCCGAAACGCTTGATGTGAGCGGGCCGCCCGCCAGCAGGCGCTCGACGGAGGCAACGCCGTGAACCAGCCCGGTGACCGGGCAGCGTCAGACCATCGAGGCGGCCCCGAAGGTCTGCCTCCAGAGGCCGTCCTCGCTGCGCTGCCCCCCGGTTCACCCTATGCCCAGGGCATAGCGTCTACCTGGGACCTATGCCCTGGGCATGGGTTTCCCCACACCCGGATCGGCCGCCGCTGAGATATGCCCTGGGCATGGGCGGATTGCCTTATGCCCAGGGCATAGCCTGGCCGATAACGGCATTGGGCTTATGCCCTGGGCATAACCGTGGAACGAGTGGCGCGAGGGGGCGCCGGGCTCATGCCGATCGTGACGGTGCTCAACCAGAAGGGTGGGGTCGGAAAGACCTCGACCTGCCACCACCTCTCAGGGACACTCGCCCTCCAAAAGAGGCGCGTGCTCCTGGTGGACACCGATCCCCAGGCGAGCCTCACTCAAGGGTTTTGGGGGCCGGTGGCGGCGCGCCAGATCGCGCCGTCGGATACGATCGCGGCGATCTACGC
>JBKOZB010000249.1:0-8417 GCA_046744225.1 Planctomycetota bacterium
TATCACGAGCAGGCCCGGGAGATCGTCCTGCGGCAAGGGCCGGAGGCGCGTCGGCCGCTGTTCGATGCCTTACTCGAAGGCTACGGCCTGATTCAGGCCCGCCTCCGACGTGCGATGAGCGCCGAGCAACTCCAGCGGATCAACTGCGTGGGCCATCCCGTCGATCCCGAGCTCATGACGGTCGTCGAGGTCGTGGACGATCCCGAACGGCCGCCCGGCCAGGTGATCGAGGAAGTCCGTCGGGGCTACACCTGGCAGGGCCGGGTGCTCCGATATGCCGAGGTCCGAGCGTCGCGGTCCCCCGCGCCGACGTGGCACGGACAGTCTGAGCCCGATCAGGACCGGGATTGGTGACTCCCTCATACCCTGGAAGACCGGCGAAGGGAGGACCTTCCCGGACAGACTCTTGAGAGGCACTTATGGAAACCATCCTCGGAATCGACCTGGGGACGACCAACAGCGAGGTGGCGATTGTCCGCGACGGCCGGCCCGTCGTGCTCCCCGATGAGGACGGCGACCCGATCCTCCCCTCGGTCGTCGGTCTCGACCCGCAGGGCCGCCTCCTCGTCGGCCACGGGGCGCGGAACCAGTTCGTGCTCGCCCCCGAGCGTACCATCCGCTCGATCAAGCGCCGGATGGGCGAGGAAGTCACGGTCCCGCTCGGCGACCAGAAGTACACGCCCCAGGAGATCTCGGCGATCATCCTCCGGACGCTCAAGCAGCGCGCCGAGAAGGCGCTGGGCCAGCCGGTCCAGAAGGCGGTGATCACCGTCCCCGCCTTCTTCAACGAGGGCCAGCGCGCGGCGACCCGCGAGGCGGGCGAGCTCGCCGGGCTGGAGGTCGTCCGGATCATCAACGAGCCGACCGCCGCCGTGCTGACCTACGACCCGCACCCGCCCGAGCGGGAGCGGTTGCTCGTCTACGACCTCGGCGGCGGCACCTTCGACGTCTCGATCGCCGAGGTCGAGGGCGGCGTCGTCGAGATCCTCGCCAGCCACGGCGATACCCACCTCGGCGGCGACGACTTCGACCAGCGGCTCCTGGATTACGTCTGCGACCGCTTCTTGACCGAGCACGGCATCGACCTGCGCGACACGCTGGTCGCCAAGAGCCGCGTCCTCCGCGCCGTCGAGGAGGCCAAGAAGACGCTCTCGTTCGAGGCCATCGCCCGGATCGAGGAGGAATTCATCGCCGAGAAGAACGGCGTCCCCCTCCACCTGAAGATGGAGATCGAGCGCGGGGACTATGAAGAGCTGATCGAACCCTTGATGGCGAAGACCCTGACGTGCCTCGATCAATCGCTCTCCGACGCCGAGCTACAGGCGCACCAGATCGAGAAGGTGGTCCTGGTCGGCGGCGCGACCCGGACGCCGCTGGTCCACCGCCTGCTCCAGGAGCGGCTGGGCCGCCCGGTGCACGCCGAGATCGAGCCCGACCTGGCCGTCGCGATGGGGGCGGCCGTCCAGGGTGGCCTGATCGCGGGGGTGGAGGTCGGCCCGGTCCTGGTGGACATCACCCCGCACACCCTCGGCATCGAGGCGCTCGGCGTGCTGCACGGGCTTCCCTCGATCCACACCTTCGCGCCGATCATCGAGCGCAATACCCCCCTGCCCACCACCCGGACCGAGATCTTCTCCACCGTCGTCGATGGCCAGAAGGGGGCCGAGATCCGCGTCTTCCAGGGGGAGAACGAGGACACGCGGTACAACACCCTGGTGGGCGAGTTCAAGATCGAGGGCCTGGCCGACGTCAACGCGGGCAACCAGATCGTCGTCCGGCTCGACCTCGACCTCAGCGGCATCCTGAAGGTGACCGCCACCGAACGCGTCACCGGTCTGGCCCGGCGCGTGACGATCGACAACGCGATGGAGCGGTTCCGGAAGCGGCATCGGACCGACGCCCTCGATCGCCTGGAGGCGATCTTCGAGACGGCCGAAGAGGCTCCCGAAGCGCCGCCCGCCCCCACGGCCGCGCCCGCGGCTCCGGAGGAGGACGACCTGACCCCTGGGCAGCGGCAGGTGATCCAGTCTGCCCACGACCTGATCGCGAAGGCCGAGCAAGTCCTGCCCCGGGCGAATTCCGAGGACGCCGCCGAACTGAAGGCCCTGCTCACCGACCTCCGCTCGGCCGTGGCGCATCGGTCGGAGGACGAGATCCGCCGGGTCGCGGCAGAAGTCGAGGACCTCGTGTTTTACTTGGAAGACCACTGAGGTGACTCCTAATCCGGACGATGCGCTCCCCGCAAACACGGTCCGTTGCCCGACGTGCCGGGCCGTGCAGGAGTGGTCCGACACCTGCCGCCGCTGCAAGAGCGACCTCCGCCTGCTACGCGAGTTCGCAGCGGGTTACGAACGCAGCCGCCGCGCATGTCTCGAAGAACTCCGGGCAGGCCACCCCTGCGCGGCGCGGTATGCCGCCCAGCACTGCCATGCGCTGCGCGCCGGCGCGGAGTCGCGTCGCCTGCTGGCCCTCGCCGCGCTGCACTGCGGCGACTGGCCGACCGCCGCCGCGCTGGCCCGCCGGGTCCTCCGAGACGGCTGACCTGATGCCGAACGGTTGGTCGGATTCGGTCATCTGCGAACGCACATTTGAGGCGCGGCAGGACATGTAGTACAATCATCGGAAGGACCCGAGAGAGGATCGAGCATGGCCACCACCACGGAACCGAAAGCCCCGGCCACATCTACCGACACCGAACAGCGATTCGTCCTCTACAACGTCGGCTGGCATGGCTACGAGACGATGCTCCAGCTCGTCGGCGATCGCCCGATCCGCCTGACCTACGACCGGGGGAACCTCGAACTCATGTGGCCCTCCCCGAAGCATGAGAAGAGCAAGCGTCTCCATGACATCTTAATCCAGGCCATCGTCGAAGAACTCGAAATCCCGTGTTTCGGCGCGGCCTCGACCACCTGGCGACGCGAGGATCTCGATCGGGGTCTGGAGCCCGACGAGTGCTACTACTTTTTCGACCACGCTGAGCAATACCAGGACAAGGAGATCGACCTGAGCGTCGATCCGCCCCCTGACCTGGCGATCGAGATCGACATCACCCGCAGTTCGCTCGACCGCCAGGCGATCTACGCGGCGCTGGGCGTCCCCGAGCTCTGGCGATTCCACGGCGAGTCACTCCGCGTCTCCCGGCTCCGGGCCGACGGCACCTATGAGGCGTGCGCGACCAGCCCCGCGTTCCCCTTCCTCCCAATCGACGAGGTCGTCCGTCTCCTGAAGCAGGGGGCGACGATGGACCATTCGCGGTGGGGACGGATGGTTCGTGAGTGGATTCGCAACGTGCTGGTCTCCCGATATCAGCGACGGGCCGACGACGCCGAGCAACCCTGAGCCGATCGGGGGCTGATGATGATCCACGACGCGACGGACGCCGACCAGGACGAATCCACCGAACCGGTCTCCCCTGCGCGCAAGGAGATGGGGACGTACAGCCGCTCGATCCTCGGTTCCACAGCGCCCCTCACCGTGGCCGATGACACGACCGAGGCCCTGGACGACGACCGGTCGACGCTTGCCGAGGACGACGAGGCGGGACCTCCACGGGAAACGTCCGACCCGATCGACCGGCCTCAAAGGGCGACGCCCGGACCCGGCTGGACCCAGGTCGATCACCTCCCCATGACATCCTCCACGATCCCGTCGACGTCGCAGGCCACGGACCCGGTCCCCTGGGACCAGCCGTCGCCCCTCCCTCCCGAGTCGATCCGGACCGTCGGGGCCAGCCCGCCCCTGCTCGGCCGCTACATCCTGATCGATGAGCTCGGCCGGGGCGGCATGGGCATCGTCTACGACGTGCTGGACCGCGAGCGGGGTTGCCGCATCGCCCTGAAGACCCTGGCGAAGATCGATGCCGCGTCGCTGACCCGCTTCAAGCGCGAATTCCGCGCGCGGGCCGACCTCGTCCATCCCAACCTGGTCCCGCTCTACGAGCTGGTCTCGGAGGAGGACCGATGGTTCTTCACGATGGAGCGGGTCGAGGGGACCGACTTCCTCTCCTATGTCCGGCCGCCGAGCGAAGACGGCAAGCCTCGGCTCGATCCGGCGCGGCTGCGCGCGTCGCTCCGCCAGCTCGGGCTGGGCCTGATCGCGGTCCACGAGGCCGGCCTGCTCCACCGCGACCTGAAGCCCTCGAATGTGTTGGTCCGCCCCGACGGGCACGCGTTCCTCCTCGACTTCGGCCTGGTGGCCGCGCTCCAACCCCTGGATGGCGCGGACACCGAGACGGGTCCGGGGCCGCCTGGCCCGGATTCGTGGCACCCCGCCACGACCGATGTGTATCTGGTCGGCACCGTCGCCTACATCGCGCCCGAGATAGCGGCGGGGCAGCCGCCCTGCCCGGCCAGCGACTGGTACAGCGTGGGGGTGATGCTCTACGAGGCCCTGGTCGGCCACCGGCCATTCTCAGGCTCGCCCGAACGTGTGCTGGCGGACAAGCAGTGGCTCGGTCCGACCTCGCCCGCCGCGCTGGTCCCGGGCCTGCCCGCGGATCTCGTGGCGCTCTGCGAGGCCCTGCTCGACCGCCATCCCGAGGCGCGCCCCAAGGGGTACCAGGTCCTGGACTCGCTCGGTCGGGGCGAGGCCGAGGCCGCGTCCCGTGCCTCGGAGCCCGCGCGAACCGTCTTCATCGGACGGGAATCGCCCCTGTCCGCCCTCCGCGACGCGTACCAGGCGACCCGGGCCGGGCGGCCCCTGACGGTCCTCGTCCACGGGCGCTCCGGGGTGGGCAAGACCGCGCTGATCCAACGCTTCCTCGGCTCGATCCGCCAGGACGAGAGCGCGGTCATCCTCGCGGGACGCTGCTTCGAGCAGGAGTCGGTCCCGTACAAGGCGATCGACACGCTGGTCGATGCGCTCGCCCACCACCTCACGCGCCTGCCCCACGACGAGGCCGTCGCCCTGCTCCCCCCCGAGATCTCCGCCCTGGCGCGGATCTTCCCGGTGCTCCGGCGAGTGCCGGCCATCGCCCAGGCGTCGCGCGAGGTCCTCGACCTGGCCGACCGCCAGGAGTTCCGGCGGCGGGCCTTCAATGCCTGGCGGGCGCTGCTGGCCGCGATCGCCGCGCATCGCCCGCTGGTCCTGGCCATCGACGACCTCCAGTGGGGCGACCGTGACAGCGCTCTGCTCCTGGCCGAGTTGCTCCGGCCCCCTGCCCCGCCCCGCCTGCTGCTCCTGGCGTCCTACCGGAGCGAGTACGCGGACAAGAGCGAGTGCCTGAGGACGTTCCTCGCTTCGCTGGCCCACGACGGCGGCGTCGACCGCCGGGAACTGGAGATCGGGCCCCTCGCGCTCGACGAGGCGCGAAACCTGGCCCTGGCGGCGTTCGGCCGCGACGACCCGCCGGCCCGTACCGTAGCCGAGGCGATCGCGCGGGAGTCGGGCGGCAACCCCTACTTCATCGACGAGTTGGTCCAGTACGTCCAGGCCGGAGCCGACCTGGCCGACCTGGCGACGCCCGGCCAGGGTATCGACCTGGAGCGGGCGCTCTGGTCGAGGATCGCTGGCCTGCCGGACGACGCCCGCCGGCTCCTCGAAGTGATCGCACTGGCGGGCCAGCCCCTGGCGCAACGCTGGGTGTTCCGAGCGGCCGGGGTCGCGGGTGGCGAGCCGGCGACCCTGGTGACCTTGCGGTCGGCGAAGCTGGTCCGGAGCAACGGCCCGCGGCTCGATGACGAGGTCGAGGCGTTCCACGACCGGATTCGCGAGAGCGTGGTGTCCCGCCTCGATCCGGACGCACGCCGGGACCGGCACCGCCGGCTGGCCGAGGTCCTCGAGGCGTCCGGGACGACCGACCCCGAGACGCTGGCCGTCCACTTCATCGGGATGGACCGGCCCGAGGCGGCCGCGCGCTACTACGTCCTGGCCGCCGACCGCGCCGCCGAGGCCCTGGCCTTCGACCGCGCCGCCCGGCTCTACTACCTCGCCGACGCCGCCTGGCCGCAGCAAGGCGAGCCGGGCCGGGCCCTGCGCCGCAAGCGGGCCGACGCCCTGGCGAACGCCGGCCGGGGCGTCGAAGCGGCCGAGGTCTACCTGGCGGTCGCGAGCGAGGCGGACGGGGCCGAGCGGGCCGAGCTTCAGCGCCGGGCCGGCTACCAGTACTGCATCAGCGGCCACGTCGATGAGGGCCGCGCCGCGTACCGCGAGATCCTGGCGCGGATCGGCCTGGCCCTGCCCCGCTCCCCGCGGCAGGCGCTCCTCTCCTTGCTCGCGCGGCGCGGCCTGCTTCGGCTCCGCGGCTTCTGGTTCCGCGAGCGTCCCGCGGCAGCGATCGCCCCCGAGGAGCTGGACCGCATCGACACGGTCTGGGAGGTGGCCATCGGCCTGAGCGTTATCGACACGATCCGCGGGGCCGGTTTCCAGGCCCGCGGCTTGCTGCTCGCCCTCCGCGCCGGGGAGCCGTACCGGATCGTCCGCTCGCTGGCCCTGCTGGCGGCGAACATCGCGACCCTCGGCCGGCCCGCGCGACGCCGCGCCTTGCGGCTGCTCGATCGGGCCGATTCGATCGGCCTGCGCCTCGACCACCCCCACGCGCAGGGAATGCTCGCGCTGTCACGGGGGATCGCCGAGTTCATGGTCGGCCACTGGAGGGCGAGCCTGGAGGCGGCCGAGCGGGCCAAGGCCATCTTCATGGCCCAGTGCACCGGCGTCGCCTGGGAAATCAATACATGCCATAGCTTCGAAATGATGTCCCTGGCCCATCTCGGCGAGTTCGACGAGCTGCGCCGCCGCTGGACCGAGGGCCTGCACCGCACCAAGGAGCGGGGCGACCTCTACGGCCAGTCGGTTCTCGATACCCAGATTGGCACCCAGGTCCGCCTGGCCGACGGCGACCCCGACGGCGCCCGCCGCGAGCTCCGGGCGATCATGGCGCGGTGGTCGCGCGTCGGGTTCCACCTCCAGCACATCTGGGAGCTGAACAGCGAGACGCTGATCGACCTGTACCTCGGGAACGGCCGCGCCGCCTTCGAGCGGCTCCGCGACCGCTGGCCCGCCCTCAAGAAGTCGCTGTTCCTGCGGACCCAGGTGCCGCGCGACTACCTGCTCTACTTGCGCGCGATCTCGGCCGTGTCGGCCGCCAGGGAGGCCCGCGACCCTCGGCCGCTGCTCGACGTGGCGCGGCGCGACGTGCGGCGCCTGCGCCGCGAGGGCGTCCCGTGGGCCTCGGCGGTGGCCGAGCTGGCGGACGCCGGCCTCCTCACGGCCTCGGGGAACGCGGAGGCCGCCCTCCGGGCCTACGCCGCCGCGGCCGACGCCCTCAACACCGTCGCGATGCCGACCTACGCCGCCGCGGCCCGACGCCAGCTCGGCGCGTTGCTCGGCGGCCCGCGCGGCCGCGACCTGATCGCCGAGGCCGAGGCTGACCTGACCCGGCGCGGCATCCGCGAGCCGAGCCGGACCGCGGCCATGTATACCGGCTCGTCGTGACCCCAAATCAGTCACTCCCATTGGGAGGAGGGCCAACACGGATTAAGCGGTCGCCGTCCTCACACCGTCTTTCCCTTCTCCAGCAGGAAATCGAAATCGATGTACCAGGCGGCCAGGGCTTCTTGTGGGCCGGACGAGAGCTCGAGGTCGGCGGCGATCGGGTGGCTGGCGAACGGGTAGATCGTCAACTGGTAATCGCCCGCCAGGAGCCCGGCCCTCCGGAACGCGGTCACCTTCTCCGACGCCGCGACGATCTCTTGATAGCAGGCGAGGTTCGGGTCATGGACATCTCGGAACTGTTTGTGGATCGCGTTGGGGACCTCGCGCGAGACCAGGTTTTCGAGACGTCGATGATTTTCGAATCGAATGAGGAAAAAAATTGGTAAGCATCGGGGTGTCATCCCATCCCTCGATGAAATCGGTACGGCAAGGCGACGTTCAGCACAGTGGCCAACTCGGATCGCCCCAAATCCTTACCAAATAAAAAAGACACCGACTGTCATGATGGGACAGCCGGTGTCAGCGAGAGTACCGAAGGTGGGACTTGAACCCACACCCCCTTGCGGGGACCGGATTTTGAGTCCGGCGCGTCTGCCATTCCGCCACTTCGGCAAGAGAGAGGATCGAGAGATATAGTGGCTCAAGGGGATTGTGAGTGGTTGGTCCGTTGTCACCCCTTTTCCCATTCTTCTCTTGATTTCAGATAAGTTCTCTCTGGAATGGACCGTTGAGAACCTCGGAGTCGCGTGGATCCTCGCGGAGGATCGTCTCATTCGTGAGTGGGTTTGCGACGGCGCCACTTACCGTGAAAATCTTACCAAGCGGTCTGTTCCAACCGCAACCTTTTCTGCCGCGATGGCCTCTCAGCCTCTCGGTCACCAAACCGTCGCGAAGAGATCCACCCTCGCAAGGAGGTCGCCCGATGCCGCCGATTCGACACCTCCAGGAGATCCTCTTCCCGGATCGCGGCGCCTCCTTCGGCT
>JBKOZB010000287.1:0-11072 GCA_046744225.1 Planctomycetota bacterium
GAGCTGTACCGCAAGCCGGAGGATCGCTGGGACCAGAACGACGTGATCGAGCGGCATCCCGAGGTGGCCGAGCACCTCGAATTAACGTTACGACGGTTTGTCGAGGCGATCGGTCGGGATGCGCTGGATCGCCTGCCGTTCCTGCGCGACGTCGTGCGCTTCTCTCCGAGCTGAGCCGGGCTCGGCGTCGCGGGGGGAGACGGTCCCTCGAATCCGACGGACCAGCCGGGACAGGATCGAGATGCGGCGGGGATGCTCGGAGAACGGGTCCTCGCGGGGCACGGGGACGAGCCGTGTCCTCGGGTCAACCGCGTAGTACGACGCCGGGAAGGCCAGGTCGCCGACCGCGTCGGTCCGCTCGCCTGGGCAGGGCCGGGCCGTCGGCGCGGAGCGCGTTAGATCAGGCCGGCCGGCGAGCGCGGTGGCCTGCTTATATTCGAGCTGGAGCGCCGCGGCGCGCGGGCGGGTCGGCTCGATCGGAGGGACCGGGGATGGGGTCGCCGGGTTCGGGAGCGGCTCGGGCGCGACGGGAACGGCCATCGGGGCCGCTTCCGCCTTCCGCCCGCCCTCGGCGGCCGTCGGCACGGCCTCGGCCTCGGACGCGCTCTTCCGGGCGGACGTCTCCTGGAGTTCCGTCGCCGGCATCTCGGCCGGCGGTTCCTGGTCGGCCGCGACCGGAACGGCTCGCGACGGCGCCGCCTCCTCCTCGCCGGAACCCAAACGCGACACCAAGGAGCGCACGCCGAGCGGGTCGGGCCTGTTCGCCTCCACCACCCTCGGAGTGCCGCGCGGGTTGAACGTCGGGAAGTATCCGGCCACGAGGTCGGGAAGCGGCATCGGCGGTGGCGGCGCCCCCTCAGACACCGGCGGCTTCGGCACAGCGGTCGACACGACATAGCCCCAAGGACATTGCGTCACGACCGAAGACTGCGGCGTCGCCATCGACTGCGGCGTCGCCATCGGGATCGACGGACCACACTTCTTGTTCTTCAGCTTCGAGAGAAAACAAGGCTTCTTGAACTTGGCCCCGCCGGCCGTTGGCTTCGAGGTCAGGCATGGCTTCGAGAGGAAACACTGATTGGTCCCTGCGCAGCCGGAAAGGCCCAACGCGAGCCCGACTCCCCAAAAGGCCCGAAACCGTCTCATGGCGACTCCCTCCGCCTCGACGCCGTTCTCTTCTATCCTTCGAGGGGGCGGATCGCTCTAATCCCTCCCCACGGTGGATTCCATCGGCTGCGATTCGGGAAAAGATCCGAGGAAATCGGGATTCTAGAAAACCAAGGAAGGAGAAAATTCCTTCCATCGTCACAATCGTTCCGGATTGCCGGAGCCCGATGTCTTCGAAGAATAGAATAGAAGAAGAGGGACCGGCGAGGCATCCGGCGCAGGGTCGATGCCCGTCCGATCCGGTCCGGTAGTACGCGGGGGCAAAATCGATGGTCAAGGGCGAAGCCGCCGAACGGTTCCTGGCCGCGCCTTTGCTGGCCGATGTCGATCCCGAGTTGCGGCGGGTCGTGCTCGATCGCCTGGAGGAGAACCGAGCGCCCGCCGGGGCCGTCCTGCTCGAGCAGGGCCGGCCCACCGACCACCTCTCCTTCCTGATCGTCGGCAGCGCCACGATCGAGCGGGTCTTCCCCGATGGCCGCAAGGAAACGCTGGCCACGCTCCATGCACCCGCCATCTTTGGCACGACCTCCTTCTTCCGGCCGAACAAGCCGACGTTCTCCGTCCGGGCGACGACCGACGTCTGGCTCCTGACGCTCGACCACCCCGCGCACGAGCGGCTCCGGCGCGAGAACCCGAAGGCCGCCGAGGCCCTGGCGCTGGCCACCCTGCGCGTCTTGGCCGAGCGGTTCGACCTCCTCGACCAGCGCATCTCCGAGTACCTGTTACAGCACTCCGACGACCACCCCAAGGTCACCGAGTGGGCGGGCTTCCGCGCCCGGCTCTTCGAGGATTCCAACATCTGAGGGTCGGTTGTCGGGCCACCTCGAGGGCCATCTCGCCCCGGCCACCCAGTATTAAGAACAAATAATGAAAACCCCTGATCGCACAGGAGACGGAGTTGACGTTGGGGGGGGTGGACCGCACAATTGATGGGAGGTTGGGGCCTTTCCGGATGCTCCAGAGAGGACACGAATCGAAGGCTCCCGTCTCTCTCGGCCCCCCGGTCGAGCGGTTGAACGCAGAGAATCGCACCCGCGCTCAATCTCGTCGCAACGGGCTGGGACCGTGACCCTCCGGCGGTGGGACGGAGTGCGGAACCGTTCCATTCGGAGCATCCTCGCTGATGGAACAATCCACCCCGGCTCCGCAATGTGCCCACTGGCGGCCCGAGTTCGATCGCCTGCTCCAGACGGCCCGGGGCAGTGGCATGCACGGCCAGCTCGTTGACATCCGCGAATCGCTGCGGCACGCGATCGGCCCGAGCCGCCCTCTGGTGATGCTCTGCCCGCACGCCGACGACGGGGCGATCACCGCGGCCTGCCTGCTCCACGAGTACGCGGTGCGCCGGGGGTTGCCTGTCATCGAGGTCCTGGTCTTCGCCGGCGAGCGGAACGTGGCCGCCCCCTGGCTCAACGACCAGAAGAAGGTCTCGGTCCGCGAGTCCGAGTTCCACCTCGAATGCAACGTCCTGGGGGCGGAGGCCGTCTGCTGGGACCTCGACGCCTACCGGACGCCCGGCTACCAGCCGTCGCCGACCGATATCGACAAGATCGTCGATTGGTTCATCCGCCGCCGGCCGGGGGCGCTCATCTTACCTCCCGCCACCGACGCGCACCTGGCGCACCGGATGACCCGCGCCCTGGCGTCCGTCGGCCTGGTCGGGGCCAACCTGGGTGACACCCTGGTCCTGACCGGCTGGACCCCCTGGGGACCCCTGCCCCAGCCCAACGCCTACTTCAGCTATGACAGCGAGGCCGAGCGCACCAAGGAGTGGGCCATTCACTGCCACGCCTCGCAGGTTTTGCTGACCGACTACACCAAGTATTGCTCGCTCCTGGGCCGGGCCTATGCCGCCCTGACCCGCGAGTGGTCCGAGGGGCACTCCCTCGCCGGCCGCGCCCCGCGCGGCGAGGAGCGCTATGTCGGCGTCGAGCTGTTCCAAATCGAGAAGGACGACCCCGGCCAGCGTGAGGCGAGCCCGCGGGATCCGATCCAGATCGCCCTGGGCCTTCTCGGCGGCCAGCTCGCCTCGTGCCCGAATCCGAACTCGACGCACGCCGCCGTCTGACCGGCCCCGCTCGGCCGGCCCCCGCGCCGACTACTCGCCCGCCTCGTCCCCCTGGCTCCGGAGTGTCCGTGCCGATGTCCACCCGCGTCTTCGAGCTTGCCGGCGCGTCCGTCTAGGTCTTCAGCGACGCCCCCACCGCCTGCCAGGCCGCCGCCGACTGGTTCGTCAAGGCGATCCAGGCCGTACTCAAAGCCCGCGGCCGCGCGGTGCTCGGGCTGGCGACCGGCGACACCCCCAAGCCGATCTACGTCCGCCTCGTCGCCCTGCACAAGGCGGGTGAGCTCTCGTTCGCCGACGTGACGACCTACAACCTCGACGAATACTACCCGATCAGCCCGTCCGACGCGAGGAGCTACCGGTCGTACATGCACTGGCACCTCTTCGGCCACGTCAATCTCGCCCCCGAACCGCGCCCACCTGCTCCGACGGCACCGTGCCCGAGGCGTTCGCCGGCGAGCACGCAGCGCAGTACGACCGCAGGATCGCCGCCGACGGCGGCCTCGACCTGCAATTGCTCGGTCTCGGCCGCAACGGCCACATCGGCTTTAACGAGCCGAGCGATTTGAGCGTTGCCGAGGCCTTGAAGCTCCCGACCCGCCTGGTGGACCTGCACCCGATCACCCGCGCCGACGCCGCCCAGGACTTCGGCGGCGAATCGAAGGTGATCCCCTTCGCCTTGACCCTGGGCGTCGCCCCGATCCTCGCCGCGCGCTCCATCTTCGTCCTCGCCTTCGGCCCGCACAAGGCCGAGGCCGTCGCCCGCTCGCTCACCGCCCCGATGACCGCGCAGATGCCCGGCTCGCTCCTGCAATCGGTGCCGGGCAAGGTCATCTGGATGCTCGACGAGGCGGCAGCAAGCCGTCTTTAGCCGGAGCTCCCCACCCTGGCTCGCCCCGGCCTGATCAGCCCCGGTTGATCGTCGCCGGGAGTGTGAGGGCTTGTCCCACAGGCCGTCCTGTGGACGCCTCGGACAACTTCTTCCGGGCGGACAACTGGTAGGTCTTGAATCCTCCGGAGAGGTTCATCGCCTGGTAGCCCGCCTCCCGGAGGAGGCGAACGGCCAGGTAACCGCGCTGGCCGACCTGGCAGTAGGCGACGAGGGGGCGGTCGTGCGGTAGCTCCGCGAGGCGGGAGCGCAGTTCATCTACTGGGATGTTGACCGCATCGGGGAGATGACCCGCGGCGAACTCCTCGGAGGTGCGCACGTCGAGAACAACCGGGGGCCGTCCCGTTCCGCCATCGAGGCCCGCGCCCGAGAGTTGCTCGGCGCTCACCTGGGGGTGGTCGCCCCGGAGCAGTCCGCCGGCCACGAAACCCGCCATGTTGATCGCGTCTTTCGCCGACCCGTACTGTGGGGAATAGGCCAGTTCCACCTCCTCCAGATCGAAGACCGTCATCCCGGCCTGGATGGCGACCGCCAGCACGTCGATGCGCTTGTCCACTCCCTCCCGACCCACGGCTTGCGCCCCGAGCAGCTTGCCCGTGACCGGATCGAAGAGCAGCTTGAGCATCATCGGCCGTGCGCCGGGGTAGTATCCGGCGTGCTGTGTGGGGTGAAGGTACACCTTCCGGTACGGCCTGCCGAGCCGGCGGAGGGTCTTCTCCGACGCCCCGGTCAGCGCCGCCGTCAGGTCGAAAACGCGCACGATGGCCGTGCCCTGTGTGCCCCGGTACTGACTGACACGCCCGAAGATGTGGTCCGCGGCGATGCGGCCCTGCCGATTCGCGGGACCGGCCAGCGGCACCTGGGCCGGCTCACCCGTGACGAAATCGCGGACTTCCACAGCATCACCGACCGCGTAGACGTCTGGGTCGCTCGTCTGCATGTGCTCGTTGACCCGAATACCGCCGCGCGGCCCGACTTCCAGCCCGGCCTCCACTGCCAGCCTGTTTTCGGGCCGGACGCCCACCCCCAGCACAACCAGTTGAGCCGACAAGTGTTGTCCCGATTTCAGGCGCACCTTCAGGCCCTCCCCGGCCGGCTCGAACGCCTCGGCGGACTGGCCCAGCAGCAAGGTGACCTCGTTCGCGGCCAGGTGTTCGGCGATCGGGACGGTCATCTCCGGGTCGAGCGGTGGCAGAACTTGGTCCTGCAACTCGACCACCGTGGCCTGGACGCCGCGCCGGACCAGATTCTCCACCAACTCCAAGCCGATGAAACCAGCCCCCACGATGACGGCCTGCCGGACCCCTCGGTCCAGCGTCTCCTTGATCCGGTCGACGTCCTGCATGTTACGCAGGGTGAAGATGCCGGGGAGGTCGATGCCCGGGAGGGGCGGAAGGATCGGCGTGGCACCCGGAGCCAGGATGAGCTTGTCGTAGGCTTCTTCGTACTCCCGCCCCCGGACCAGATCGCGGACCCTCACCCGCTTGGCCTTCCGGTCGATGGCCTCCACGGATGTGCGCGTCCGGACGTTGAGCCGATAGCGTCCCCGCAACCGTTCGGGCGTTGCGACCAAGAGCCGATCGCGCTCCGCGATCTCGCCTCCGAGGTAGTACGGCAGACCGCAATTGGCGAACGAAACGTCCGGCCCGCGCTCGAAGAGCACGATTTCGGCCTCTTCCGAGAGTCGTCGCGCACGGGCTGCCGCCGAGGCACCTCCCGCCACGCCGCCGACGATGATCAGTCTCATGACTTGCCTCCCATTCAGAGAGAGCCGCGTAACGCCCTGACCGCTCAATGGGAGCGACAGGCTGCTTTTTGATCCGTCACCTGGTTCCAGGGCATTCGGGCGAGCACCATCGCCATGCCGCAGGTGTCCGTCACCCCGGCAAAGACCAGCCCTGCGCCGACGAAGGCGGCCAGCCCGATGAAGGCGGGGTGCACGAAGACCCCCAGCGCCGAGCCGAGGAACACCAGCAGCCCGGCGGCGATCCGCACCTGGCGCTCCAGCGCGATCGCCTTCCTCCCCCGCACCACGGGCAGACCCGCCTGCTCCCAGGCGAACGTGCCCCCTTCGATCACGACCACGTTGTCGTAGCCGCAATGGTGGAACTTCTCGCACGCTTGCTTCGCCCGGCTGCCCGTGCGGCAGATGACGTAGAGCGGCTCGCCGCTCCGCCCGTTACGGCTTTCCATGACCGTTTTCGGGTCGAGCGCATCGAGGGGCACGAGGCGGGCCATGTCGGCATGCACCTCGCGGTATTCCGCCGGGGTGCGGACGTCGATCACGTCCACCCGCCTCCCCGCTTGCAGGATCGCGTTCAACTCGCCCGGCGTAATGCTCGCTCGACTCATGAGCTTTCTTCCTTTCGACAGGAATCCGTCCCCATTTCTTTCATCACCGTGGATTCGCCATGGTTCCGTGCTACAATATTCCCGGAGCTCTGATCAACTATATAACCGTTTGGCTATAGAGTCAAGCCATGTCCACCCCGATCCCCGACGAGTTGCTCGATTTGATGTCCGAGAAGTTCCGCATGCTCTCTGATTCGACCCGCCTGGCGATCCTCCGCGTCCTGATGGCGGGCGAGAAGAACGTCACTCAGGTGGTCGAGGAGACCGGGCGGGGTCAGGCCAACATCTCCAAGCACCTTAAGATGCTGGCGGAAGCGGGCTTGGTGGCCCGGCGCAAGGAGGGCTTGCAGGTCTTCTACCGGCTGGACGACCCGCTCGTGGAGAGGTTGTGCAGGCTGGTCTGTGAGACGATCGTGCAGGATGTCGGGGAGCAGGTGCGGCAGCACCGCAAGCTGCTCGGCAAGCTGGGCGGGGGGAGTTGACCGAGGTGGAGAACGGGGTGCTCGTGTTCGGAGTGTCGTTCCTGGTAGATCAGTAGGCTTGTCGGGCGTGTGAGGAAGGCCGATTGTCCGGCCTGGCCAAGACCTGGCGTGCTTCACACGCCCTACGAAATTCACGTCATCACGCCCCCGCGCCGGGGCGGCCGATGACCTCGCGGGGGTGGTCGCGGTCGCGGCGGGTGGCGATGGCGTTGACGGCGTTCAGGTACGCTTCGGCCGAGGCTTCGATGATGTCGGTCGAGGCGGCGCGGCCGCGGAAGGAGCGCGAGTCGCTCTCGACTTCCAGCTCGAGCGAGACCTCGCCCTGCGCGTCCTTGCCCTGGGTCACGCCCCGGACGGCGAACTCGCGGAGGTTGGCGGCGATCCCCGTGACGCGCTCGACCGCCTTGAAGATCGCATCGACCGGGCCGTCGCCGGTCGCCGCGTCCTGCACAATTTCGCCGTCGGGGCGGCGGATCTGCACGGTCGCCGTCGGGATGACGTTCGATCCGGCCACCGTGTGCAAGCCGACCAGGCTCCAGTGCGCGGGGACGTCCTGGATGTGCTTCTCGACCAGGACGATCAGGTCCTCGTCGTACACCTCTTTTTTCTTGTCGGCCAGCGCCTTGAAATCGTCGAACAGGGTTTCGAGCTGCGCGTCGCTCAGGTGGTAGCCCAGCTCGTGGACCCGGTCGCGGAGGGCGTGGCGGCCCGAGTGCTTGCCCAGCACCAGGTCGGTCTTGGGGACGCCGACCTCCTCGGGCTGCATGATCTCGTAGGTCGAACGTTCCTTGAGCATGCCGTCCTGGTGGATGCCCGCCTCGTGCGCGAAGGCGTTGCGGCCGACGATCGCCTTGTTCCGCTGTACGGTCAGGCCGGTGATCATCGAGACCATCCGGCTGACGGGATACAACCGCTCGGTCTTGATGTTGGTCGTCACGCTGAAGTAGTCGTGCCGGGTCTTGAGGGCCATGACGATCTCTTCGAGCGCGGCGTTGCCCGCGCGCTCGCCGATGCCGTTGATCGTGCACTCGACCTGTCGGGCGCCGGCCTCGACGGCGGCCAGGCTGTTGGCGACGGCCAGGCCCAGGTCGTTGTGGCAGTGGACACTGATGATCGCCTGATCGATGTTTGGGACGCGCTCGCGGAGGGTGCGGATCACGCCGGCGTAGTGGGAGGGGACGGCGTAGCCGACGGTGTCGGGGATGTTGACGGTCGTCGCGCCGGCCTCGATGGAGGCCTGGACGACGTCGCAGAGGAAATCGAGCTCGGTCCGGGCGGCGTCCTCGGGGCTGAACTCGACGTCGGCGCAGGCGGCCCGGGCGCGTCGCACGCTGGCGACGGCTCGCTCGATGACCTCGGCGCGGCTCATCTTCAGCTTGTACTCGCGATGGATCGCCGAGGTAGCGAGGAAGACGTGGATGCGCGGGCTCTGGGCGTACTTGAGCGCCTCCCAGGCGCGGTCGATGTCGCGGTCGTTACAGCGGGCGAGGCCACAGACGGTCGCGCCGGCGACCTCGGCGGCGATGGCGCGGACGGCCTCGAAATCGCCGGGCGAGGCGATCGGGAACCCGGCCTCGATGATATCGACGCCGAGCGCGGCCAGGGCGCGGGCCACCTCCACCTTCTCGACGTGATTCATGCTCGCGCCCGGCGACTGCTCGCCGTCGCGCAGGGTCGTGTCGAAGATCCAGATCCGATTGGCGTCGGCCATGGCTGTGCTTCTTCCATTCGTTACGATGTTCGGGGACGGGGTTGTTCCGAGGTCACGACGCATCGACCGGGTCGGAAAAAAGCGAAGCCTCGAGATCCACCGATCGAGGCGGGTCTCGGGGCTTCGTAGATCAACGCGAGAGGCGTGGAGACGACGAACCCTAAGACCTCGCCCGGCCAAGCAGGCCGAGGATCAGTCGAAGTCGAAGGTTTGTCGCCAGCGATCGCATATCCGGGCGCTCCAAGAGTTGCTCAACGCCTTTCGGCATCACAGAACTCAGTACCTCATTATACGGCACCCATCAAGCCGCAGTCAATGGCGGAGCGGGCGCAAAGCCGCGCCTCAAGGGCGTTATCTCCCGCGACCAGTCTCCGCCGGTTTCGATGCCGAGACCCGGTTCGGCAGGCATGGCACGAGCCGGGGGTCGAGGTCGTTTTCGAGGATCAGGCGGGCCATCAGCTCGCCGGTGATCGGCGCCAGGATGATCCCCTTGCGGCCGTGGCCGGTGGCCGCGTAGAGGCCCTCCCAGCCGGGGACTGAGCCGAGGTAGGGCAACAGGTCGGGCGTGCCGGGCCGCAGCCCGGCCCAGGTCCGCACCAGCGGCAGGTCGCCCAGCCCGGGGACGATCCGTGCGGCGCGGACAAGGATCTGGTGCAGGCCGGCCAGCGTCACCCGCGCATCGAACCCGACGCGCTCCATCGTCGTCCCGACGACCAACGGTCCGTGCGGCCGGGAGACGAGTACCAGCTCGCCGCAGAAGACAATGTGCCGTAACGGACGTGCGACGGCGTCGAAGGCGAGCATCTGCCCGCGCCAGGGCTCCATCGGCAGAGACAGACCCGAGGCCGCCGCGAGCGGCCCCGACCACGCCCCGGCAGCCAGGATGACCGCCCCGGCCACGATCGCGTCGCCCCGCGCCGTTCGGACGCCCGTGCAGCGTCCCGCCGAGCCGAGCAAGGCCATGACCGGCGTGTCGGTCCGGACGCGCACGCCCAGCGCGGTCGCGGCCCGGATCAAGGCTGGGGCGAGCCGGGGATTATCCACCTGCGCGTCGTCGGGCGAGAGGATCGCTCCCGCGATCGGACCGGTCAGCGCCGGTTCCAGCGCGCGCACCTCGGCCGCGCCCAGGCGCTGGCTCGAACCCGTCCCGAGCGGCGGGGGCGCGATGGCCAGATCGGGGGCCAAATGCGGGGCGCCGGGATCGACCCAGAGGTTGAGCAGGCCGTCCTTGCGGAAGTTGAGGCGGGTCTCGGCCCGCTCCTCGACCTCGGAGAGCCAGTCGGGCCAGAGCGCCAGGCTGTCGGCGGCAAGGACGGCCAGCGCGGGGGGCGTCTCGGCGCTCCAGTCGGGGGCGAGCACGCCGGCGGCGGCCCAGCTCGCCCCCCGGCCGATCGGTCCCGCCTCGACTACCGTGACCGTCAGCCCGCGCCGGGCGAGCGCCCAGGCCAGCGCCCCGCCGATCGCGCCGCCGCCGACCACCACCACGTCGGACAACCGACTCATGCTCGACGCCTCCCTTCTCTAGGCATTGAGACCCAGCCTATTTCCGGCGGCGAGCCGAGACAAGAAGGAATCGGTCGCCTCGGGATGGCCGCGAGTCTTTGCGGAAGGCGCGTCACGGAGTATGGTGGGAAGCGTGGGCGGCAAGTCCAGTGATGACAGTTGGCAAAGGCCAAGGAATAAGGAATCGAGGTTTGATTGCCCTCATCCTCCATCTGCCATCTGCCGTGACTGGCCCCTGAGATGCCGGAGCCCGCGCGATGCGCGAAGTGACTCCCGAGACGGCTGCCGACTACCTCTGCGAGACGGGCCGGGTGCCCCGGGGGCGAGCCGTCGCCATCCGGGCGCTGGGGCGTCTCGAACATCGTGATGCGGGTCGATGTAGAGGGGGGGACCGCCGTTCGTGCTCAAGCAGGCGTGCGAGAGGCTGCGGGCGAAGGCGCCATGCACGCCGAAACCCGCGCCTACCCCGCCCTGGAAACCGGCCGTTGGCCGACATCACCGTCTTCGACCAGCTCCGGATTGATCTTTATTACCGGCCGATCGCGGGTCCATCCCGCGATCGCCCCTCGCATCGAGTCGCTCATCGAATCATTGGCTCACCCACCCTGGCGCGGGTTCGTCCACGCCGACTTCAGCCCGAAGCACAGCGTTCTGGGAGGCCTACAACGAGCGAACCAGAGCGTCGGGCGACAACTCCTTCGTCCGCCGCGCCGACGCCCACGCGGCGGCCTGCGCACCGGCCCGGCTTCGACGGCAAGAGCCCCCAATTGACTACCTCGACGAGCCGCGCCGGGAGGCCGCCTGCCGCTTTGCCCTCGCGGCGCGGCGGGCCGAGCCCGCCGCGTGGGATGAGCTCGTCCGCCTCTTGGCACGGGAACTGCGGTTATTCAATTAAGCGTTCAC
>JBKOZB010000087.1:0-3204 GCA_046744225.1 Planctomycetota bacterium
GATGAAGCGACAAGCCAAGGGGTTCCGGGACCCTGAGTTCTTCAAGCTGAAGATCCTGGCGATCCACGAGAGCAAGTACGAATTGGTCGGATAAGTTTATTGTAATGGTTCGTAAGGCGGCGCGCGCTTCCGCCGGATGAACCAAATTTGGACAATCCAATCCTTGCCTGGCACTGGCTTGCCAGGGTAGAACAGCCGGAGTGGAAGGGGGTGACGCATGGCCGGACGACGCGAGTTGGCCTTCGCCAGCCTTGAGGAAGTGATGCCCGATGTGGAACGACTCTTGGCCGGTCACGTCACAGTCGGTCAGTGGTCGCTTGGTCAAATCTGCAATCACCTTGCCACGGTCATCAACTGGCTGCAGGAGGGTGGTCCCGATTCAACCCTTCAGCCCGTCTCGGAAGCCGTCCGCCAGCGATTCTTCCGAAGGGGCCGGTTTCCTGAAGGTGTGGAGGCCCCGCATCCCTCATTGCTGCCGAAGCCCGGCCTCGACGCCCGCACCGAGGCTGAAGCCCTTCGCGAAGCTCTCGACCGAGTCGTCTCGGCCAGCGAACCATGCGCTGCCCATCCAATTCTGGGCCCGCTGACCAGGGAGGAATGGACCCGATTCCACTGCATGCACTGTGCCCACCATCTCGGTTTCGCCATCCCGCAATAATCGAGGCAGAATCTTCCCCTGCCTTTCCCGTCACGGGCGACGTCAATGCACGGGAACGAGTGTGGGCTGAGTCATTGCCCGGTGGGGGCTCTCTTGATGTCTCGGAGGGCAGAGGACCTCCCAGCCGTCATAACTTTCTGCTCCGAAACAGTTTGCTCGACGAGTGGAGATGACGAGATCGGTGAGTGGCACCCCGAAACATTGAAAGGGCTTGTTTTGGTGGGTCAGTGAGATCTGCTCCCCAAAATCCGTGACGGTCAGGTATTTTCGAACTCATCAATCAGACTCTGTGGGTAAGATGACTGAGGTGGGATGCGAGGAGGAACCATGGACACAACCCGTGACTTAGATCCGCTGGAGACTCGGGAGTGGCTCGACGCGCTCACGTCGGTCCTCGAGTTCGAGGGCCCCGAGCGGACGCATTTCCTCTTGAGTGAGCTCGACACCGAGGTGCGCCGCCGGGGGGCGCCCGTGCCGTACTCGGCCAATACGCCCTACCTCAACACGATCCCGCCGGATCGAGAGGCGCGGCATCCGGGAGATCGCCCCATCGAGCAACGCATCCGCTCCCTGGACCGCTGGAACGCGCTGGCTATTGTGCTGCGCGCCAACAAGGAGTCTTCCGAGCTCGGCGGCCACATCGCCAGCTTCCAATCCGCGGCTACTCTCTACGATATCGGCTTCAGCCATTTCTGGCGTGCCCCGTCCGCCAATCACGGCGGGGACCTGATCTACATTCAAGGACATAGCTCCCCGGGCATCTACGCCCGTGCCTTCCTGGAAGGGCGGCTGACCGAGGAGCAGCTCCTCAATTTCCGACAGGAGGTCGACGGCAAGGGCCTGTCGTCGTACCCCCATCCCTGGCTGATGCCCGAGTTCTGGCAGTTCCCGACCGTCTCGATGGGCCTGGGGCCGTTGATGGCGATCTATCAGGCGCGGTTCCTGAAATATCTCCACCACCGCGGCCTGGCCGACACCGAGGATCGCAAGGTCTGGGCCTTCACGGGCGACGGCGAGATGGACGAGCCGGAGTCACTCGGCGCGCTCTCGCTGGCGGGGCGCGAACGGCTCGACAACCTGATCTTCGTCATCAACTGCAACCTCCAGCGCCTCGACGGGCCGGTGCGCGGCAACGGCAAGATCATCCAGGAGCTCGAGGCCCTCTTCTGCGGGGCCGGCTGGAACGTCATCAAGGTCATCTGGGGCCGCCGCTGGGATCCCCTGATCGCCCAGGACACGAGCGGCATCCTCCTCAAGCGCATGGAGGAGTGCGTCGATGGCGAGTATCAGGACTTCAAATCCAAAAACGGCGCCTACGTTCGCGAGCACTTCTTCGGCAAAGACCCGGCGCTCAAGGCGATGGTCGCCAGCATGTCGGACGAGCAGATCTGGAGCCTCAACCGCGGGGGCCACGATCCCACCAAGGTGTACGCCGCCTACGCCGCCGCGGTGAAGCACAGGGGGCAGCCCACCGTCATCCTCGCGAAGACGGTCAAGGGCTACGGCATGGGCGAGGCCGGCGAAGGCCAGAACATCACCCATCAGCAGAAGAAGATGGGTGAGGCGGTGCTCAAGGAGTTCCGCGACCGCTTCAACCTGCCGATCTCGGACGACCAGCTCAAGGAGGTCGCGTTCCTCCGCTTCGCCGATGAGAGCCCGGAGATGGAGTATCTCCGCGCCCGTCGCGCCGCCCTCGGGGGAAGCCTGCCCGCGCGCCGGAGGCGGTCCGAGTCCCTCGAAATCCCGCCGCTCTCGGCATTCGAAGCGCAGCTTAAGAGCACCGAGGGTCGCAAGATCTCCACGACCATGGCGTTCGTGCGGATCCTCAACATGCTCCTGCGCGACAAGAAGATCGGCACACGCATCGTGCCGATCGTCCCGGACGAGTCCCGCACCTTCGGCATGGAGGGCATGTTCCGGCAGTTCGGCATCTTCTCGCAGATCGGTCAGCTCTATCAGCCCGAAGACGCCAAGCAGCTCATGTACTACAAGGAGGACAAGACCGGGCAGATCCTCCAGGAGGGGATCAACGAGCCAGGGGCGATGGCATCGTGGATCGCGGCGGCGACGTCCTACAGCACCAGCAACACGCCGATGATCCCCTTCTACTTGTTCTACTCGATCTTCGGCTTCCAGCGCGTCGGCGATCTCGCCTGGGCCGCTGGCGACATGCGGTCTCGCGGTTTCCTCATCGGTGGCACGGCGGGGCGCACGACGCTCAACGGCGAGGGCTTGCAGCACGAGGACGGCCACAGCCACCTGATCTCGGCCACCATCCCGAACTGCATCTCCTACGACCCGACCTTCTCCTATGAGCTCGCCGTCATCATCCAGGATGGGCTGCGCCGGATGTACGAGAAGCAGGAGGACGTCTACTACTACATCACCGTGATGAACGAGAACTACGAGCACCCGGCGATGCCGGACGGCGCCGAGGACGCCATCATCAAGGGGATGTATCGGTTCAAGGAGGGCCAGGCCGGCAGCAAGGAGGCGCCGCGCGTCCAACTGTTGGGCAGCGGCACGATCCTGCGCGAGGTCATTGC
>JBKOZB010000037.1:0-4990 GCA_046744225.1 Planctomycetota bacterium
TGGGTGAGAGGGCCTCGAAGACCACCTGTGGCGCGATCCCCCCTTCGCGCCATTGCATATAGGAGCCCCGGTGCCCCTTGGGGCGGCCGAAGGCGACCAGCGCGTCGGGGCCATTCGGGTCGTGTTGTCGCCCTCGACGGGATACCAGAGCAGGTCGCCCGCGACGAAGACATTGGGGTCGTCGCGGAAGACCGTGTCCAGCCCACCCTTGATCGTGGTGATCCACTCGTACTGGAGGGTGTTTTCCGCCATCAGCTCCCCATCGCTCTCGGGGTATCCGACCTCCTCTTGCGAGGCAAGCCGCGTCCTCGTGCTCATGGTCATCCTCATCTCGCCGGGAGCGTGATAAGCACTCGCTTTTTCTTCATCTTATCCCATCGGTGCGATTCACGCACCCTGATTCATGACCTGTCCGCGATAGAGCCCCTGCTCCTCGATGTACGCCTCGACCCCGCGCGGGACCTGGTAGCGGATGCTCCGGCATTCGGCGATCCGGCGGCGGAGGTCGTGCGAGGCGATCCCGATCGGCGGGACGGTGATGGTCTGGATCGGCCGGGCTCCGAGGCCCAGGTTGGGGAGGTGGGATGGGTCGAGGGCGTCGATGCCGGGGCGGTTGACGACGACGATCGTGGCGAGTTGCGCGATCCGATCGGGTTGGTGCCAGAACGGGAGGTCGGCCAGGCTATCGGCGCCGATCAGGAAGAAGAGTTCGTCGTCGGGCCGGTCGCGGTGGATCGCCTCCAGGGTCTCGACGCTGTAGTGCGGGCCGGGCCGGCGGGTCTCCAGGTCCGAGACCTCGAACGCCGGGTGCCCCGCCACGGCGATTCGCACCATCTCCAGGCGGTCGGCCACGGCCGTCCGCTCGCCCGGCTTGTGCGGCGGCGCGCCGGAGACCACGAACCAGACCCGGTCCAGCCCGCACACCTCGCGGCTCGACTCGGCCAGGATCAAGTGTCCCAGGTGGATCGGGTCGAACGTCCCCCCGAACAGCCCTAGTCGCATCGCCGCGTCCCTCTCCGCAGTCGCGAACGGACGACCGCTCCGCCTTTTTGTGTGGACAGACGTGCAGAAATCGGGTGGAGTGGAGCGTCGCGAGTCACGGCGCGGTCTGACTTGAGGGAGTGGTGACAGGCGGTCGCCGTCCGACCCGACCGCCTTGGTTCCGGTCGGGCACCGCCCCGGGTTGTTCCGAAAGGACCGACGATAGGCCCCGCCCATGAGCCTTGTCAACGGCAAACGCCAGGCCGCCTGGTTCGGCGCCGAGGCCGCTTCCGAGGCGGATGGCCCGTTCGCCGGAGTCGTCTTCAACCGGCCGATCGACCAGGTCTTCACGTACCGGATCCCCGCCCGGCTCCGCGACGCCGTGCGCCCCGGACAGAGGGTCCACGTCCCCCTGGGGCGGAAGAACGAGCCGGCGATCGGCTACTGTGTGTGGGTGGACGCCGGGGCGCCCGAGGACCTCGCGCCGGGCCGAGTCAAGGATGTGCTCGAAGCGCTCGACGACCCGCCCCTGATCGACGGGGCGATGCTCGCGCTGACGCGATGGATGGCCGGCTACTACGCCTGCTCGTGGGGCCAGGCGCTCGATGCCGTGGTGCCGGCCGGGGTCAAGAAGCACGCGGGGACGCGCGTGGGGACGTTCCTGGTCGTCCCCGAGGAGGTCCGCGCCCAGGTCGAGAGCCTGAGCCTCCCGCCCAAGCAGGCCCAGGCGCTGGCGATCCTCTGCCGGTCGGAGGAGCCGCTGACCGTCTCGGACGTCTGCCGGATGGCCAAGTGCGCGACCGGGCCGATCGCCGCCCTGCGGCAACGAGGCTACCTCCATACGGTGAAGCGCCGGCTCCGCGCTCCGGCGGCGGTGGCCCCCGCGCCCGTGGACGTCGAGGCTGCCCCCGAAGCCGACGGCGCTCCTGCGCGGCCCCGGCCGGTCCCGACCCCCGAGCAGGAGGCGGTCCTGGCGCGGCTCGCTCCGGCGCTCGAGGCCGACGCCTTCGCCACATTCCTGATCCATGGCGTGACGGGGAGCGGCAAGACCGAGGTCTACCTCAGCGCCATCGAGTGCGTTGTCGCGCGCGAGCGCGAGGCGATCGTGCTCGTCCCCGAGATCAGCCTGACGCCCCAGACGATCCGCCGGTTCCGCCGCCGGTTCCCCCGGGTCGCGGTGCTGCACAGCCACCTGAGCGACGCCGAGCGGCATCGGCACTGGCGGAGCATCGCCTCGGGCGAGGTCCAGGTGGTCGTCGGCGCGCGCTCGGCGATCTTCGCGCCGACGCGCCGGCTCGGCCTGATCGTCATCGACGAGGAGCACGAGAGCACGTTCAAGCAGGAGACGACCCCGCGCTACCACGCGCGCGACGTCGCCGTGAAGCGGGCGCAACTGGAGCGGATCCCCGTCCTGCTCGGCTCGGCCACGCCGGCCCTGGAGACCTGGCGCAACGCCGCGCTGGGCCGCTACGTCCGTCTGCCGATGCGCGAGCGCGTCGGCGCCCGGCCGATGCCCGAGGTCACCTTGATCGACCTGCGGCACGAGCGCCCCGCGCTCGGAGGCCTTAGCGACACGCTCCGCCAGGCGATGACTGACGCGCTCGACGACGGCGGCCAGGTCATCCTGCTTTTGAACCGCCGAGGGTTCCACACGTTCGTCATCTGCCCCAAGTGCGGGCAGGTCGTTAAGTGCCACGCCTGCGACGTGGCGCTGACGTACCACAAGGGGCGTCGGCTCTTGCTCTGCCACACCTGCGACGCCGAGCGCGCCTGCCCCCCGGCCTGCCCGTCTTGCCGCGCCACGAACCTGCACTACGGCGGGCTCGGCACCGAGCGGCTCGAGCGCGAAGTCGAGCTGGCGTTCCCGCACCACGTCGCGCGGCGGATGGACTCGGACACGATGCGGACGCCGGGGAGCCACGAGCAGGTGCTCGCCGCCTTCCGCGCCGGCGAGGCCCAGATCCTGCTCGGCACCCAGATGATCGCCAAGGGGCTCGACTTCCCGAACGTGACGCTGGTCGGGGTGGTCAACGCCGACACGGCGCTCCACCTGCCCGACTTCCGCGCGGCTGAGCGGACGTTCCAGCTCGTCGCGCAGGTGGCGGGTCGGACCGGCCGGGGCGACCGGCCGGGGCGCGTCTTGGTGCAGACCTACTGCCCCGACCACCCGGCGATCGTCCATGCCGCGCACCACGACTACGAGGGGTTCGTCGCCACCGAACTTCCCGAGCGCGAGAAGTACGGCGTGCCGCCGTTCGGCCGGCTGGTCCGGATCATCGCGCGGGGGCCCGACGAGTCCGCGGTGCACGCCTACCTCAAGACGCTGGCGACGGCCCTGGCCCAGGCCGCCCCGCCGACGGTTCGCCTGCTCGGCCCCGCCCCCGCGCCGGTCTTGAAGATCCGCAACCTGTACCGCTACCACCTCCAATTGCGCTGTCCCGCCGTCAAGCCGCTCCAGGGCCTCCTGCACGCCGTCCCCTCCACCCACGGCCCTCCGGCCGGAGTCGAGCTGGCCATCGACGTGGACCCGGTCAGCCTGCTCTAGGGACTTGAACGGAGATCGTTCTCCCAAGCTGTTCCCCGTTGTCGAGTAACCTCTCTCCTACGGTCAGGGATCAATGGTGGGTATCGCTCGGCCGCCGGCCGCACCCCCGTGTCGGTCGGTGAACAATACCGGAATGACAGGACATGAAAGAACTTGGGGTCGCCAGAACGCTGAAACCTCGGGCCCCCTTCCACCGAGAGGACACGAGTGACACGGAAGTGTCACAACTCGAGTTGTCATCCGGGGGAGAGTTTGGATCCTTCGAGCGCCTTAAAGTGAAAGATCTTTTCAATCAGGGAAAGGGATTCCGTGACGACCGCACGAGAGGTTCCCGTCCCGCTGCGGAGGAGGAGAATCGGAATCGGGCGTTATCTTGCGACAACATCGGCCCGGAACTTGAGAAAATCGGCTCGCGGCGCGAAAGTTCCGGTTTACATCAGGCGGACGTTGGATTATTCTCCGTCCCGTTCGATTTCGCCCGGGTTTCGATGACGAGGCCCAAGGTGGAGTCTCTAGAGAACCAGGCATGGAGGCCGGGAATGCGAAAGCCTCACCGTCGAGCGACTTTCCACCCCCCTTCATATCAACGCTCTGTTTCGGTTCGGTCACAGTTCGAATCGTCGCCGTTGACAGGACGTACCCAACGGGTGCGGTAGGACCATCTTGGCCCAGAAACGATTCCGCGGGCCTCGTCGAGTGATGGTTCGGACGTGTTCGGCACGTCGAAGAAGTCCCGAGGCGGGTCGCGCCCCAACTGGTGGGGCACGCCGTCGAGCGATGGTGGCCCGGTTCGCACGTCGGCGAAATCGCTCGAGCGCGACATTCAATTTCAGGAGGAAATGATGCGCAAGAACAGCAAGTGGACCGGGCTGTCGACCATGGTCATGGCCCTGGGTCTCGTCGCCTGGACCGCGTCGGATGTGAAGGCGGACCCGACGATCACCTACGACACATCCGGCGCGGTCGGCACGTCTGGGGTAACCGGCTCAAACGTCATCAGCTTCATCCCGATCACCACCACCTCCACGCCGCCCAACAGCGACAACTCGTTCACTTCGCCGTCGAATTTCAGCCTCGGCTATTTCCAGCTCGGCAAACAGGACCCTGGCGTGAGCACGACCTACAGCCACACGCCGTTCAACGTCACGTTACACTTCGATAGCGTCAACGGCCAGACGCCCGTTCCCGACCCCAACGGGACGCCGATCACCATCACCGGCGAGCTGAACGGCACGGCGACCGGCAGCGACGTCTCGAACGTGAAGGCGACCTTCAACCCGCCCACCAACGCGACGAGCACGGGCTCCCAGATCACCACCACGTCCACCGAGATCACCGACACGTTCCAGACCGGCTCGTTCTCGAACACGATGACCGTCCCCACCTCGAACTTCCTCCTCGTCCCGTCGACGAGCAACTTCGGGCGGACGACGTTAGAGGCGAACCTGACTTCCACTCCGAGCA
>JBKOZB010000126.1:0-6330 GCA_046744225.1 Planctomycetota bacterium
ACCCTGCTGCTCGAACTCGGCCAGACGATGATCTGGACGATCACCCTGATCCAGGTCACCGCCCTGACGATCGCCGCCGCGCGGCAGTCCTCCCGCGTCCTCGCCGAGATGGACGTGGAGGACCAGAAGGACGAACTCTTCCGTTCCCCCTCCGACGCGTTCACCGACTTGCTCCCCACCCCTTACGACCCCGTCGCCGAACGAGAGCAGGACCGTTCGGGGCGTTGCGACCACGTCTGAGCCGTGATCTGGTCCGTGTCACACCGCACCGAAGGAGCGATCCCGGCGAGTTGATCACGCGCGGGCTGCACACCCATCGGCCGCGTGTTAAGATGACCCCAGCCGCTCGCGACCGAGTCAGAACGGGGCAGGGCAGGGGGGCGGACGCCGATCGAACTCGACTTCAGCCGGCGCCCGGATTCGCGCCAGGGTCGGCCGGACCGGGGCATCGCGTGGGATTCATGGGAAACGCCAGCTCAAGCTCGTCGGATCGCGTGAGGAAGATCCCGCTGGCGCTCCAGGCGCCGGACTGGAGCCTGGTCGCCGGCATCGCGGCGGTCCTGGCCGCGATCTACTTCCTCGACTCGTCGCACGCGTTCTTCTCGGAGTACAGCCGCCAGACGCTTCTGCACCAGGTGGCACTGTTCGGAGTCCTCGCGATCGGGGCGGCGGTCGTGATCATCTCGGGGGGGATCGACCTGTCGATCGGCTCGGTCGTGGCCCTGGCATCGATCGTCAGCGCCAAGCTCCTGACCGACTGGCTCCGCGGTGGCCCGACCGGCGTCTCACCCCCCGCGACGCCCCTGGTGGCCCTGGCGATTGCGCTGACACTGCTGATGGGGCTGGGCATCGGCCTGCTGCACGCCCTGATGATCAACCGGCTCCGCCTGCCGCCGTTCATTGCGACCCTGGCGACGATGGCGGGCCTACGCAGCCTGGCCAAGATCCTGTCCAAGAATCAGACGATCAACGTGCCGTTTGACGCCTACCGCGTCTTCGGCCGCAACCCGTGGTGGGCGCTCGCGCTGTTCGCCGCGGTCGCCGTGGTGGCGAGCCTGATGTTGGGGGCGACCGTCCTGGGCCGCCACCTCTACGCGCTCGGCGGGAACGAGACGGCCGCGCGGCTCAGCGGCCTGCCCACCCGCCGGCTCAAGGCGGTCGCCTACGGCCTCTCCGGCATGCTCGCGGCCCTGGGCGGCATCCTCTTCACCGGCCGGAGCGGCCAGGCCGACAGCCAGCTCGGCGTCACCTACGAACTCTATGCGATCACGGCCGCCGTCGTCGGCGGGTGCAGCCTCTCCGGCGGCGTCGGGTCGATCCGCGGCACCGTGCTCGGCCTCTTCCTGATCCAGATCGTCATCAAGGGGACAGGCATCGTCGTCCGAGGCATCGACAGCACCCGGATCGAGGGCCTCGTCCTTGGCACTGTCGTCGTCCTGGCCGTCGCGTTCAACCAGCGGTTCCGCGGGCGGGGGTGAGTGGTCTCCTTGAAACCGGTTCCGCCTGACCGGCAATCGGACCCATGGCGATGGCCGACACCGCGAGTCGCGAGTTCCCCGCCTTCTGGCAGCGCAGCTCGATCCGGCGCATGCTGCTGGGGTTCGCGGCGGTGATGTCGGTGACCGCGATGGGCGTGGCCGGCTATGTCACGCTCGGCTGGAGCCCCTTCGACGCCCTCTTCATGGTCGTCATCACAATCTCGGGCGTCGGGTTCGGCGAGGTCCGCCCCATGGGCTCGACCGCCGAGCGCATCCACACCATGCTGATCATCGGCCTGGGCATGCTCGCCGTCGCCTACACGATCGCCGGGTTCGTCCAGTTCCTGACCGAGGGCGAGATCCAGAGACTCCTGGGGCACCAGCGCATGCGGCGGCAAATCGAGACGCTATCCGACCACACGATCGTCGCCGGCTACGGCCGGGTTGGCGGGCTCGTCGCCGACGAACTGGCCGCCGCCGAGATCCCGTTCGTCGTCATCGAGCGGTCGCCCGAGCGGATCGCCGAGGTCGAGCGGCACGCCTACCTGTACGTCATGGGCGACGCGACCGAGGAAAAAATCCTCCGAGACGCCGGGCTGGAACGCGCCAAGGTTCTGGTCACGGCGTTGCAGTCCGACGCCGAGACCGTCTTCATCACCCTGACCGCCCGCCAGATGGCCCCGAACGTGATGATCGTGGCGCGGGCCGAGCAACCGACCACGCTCAAGAAGCTCCGCCAGGCCGGCGCGAACCACGTCGTGCTCCCCGCCGCGATCGGGGCACACCGGATCGTCTCGCTCCTGACCAACCCGACGGCCGTCGAGTTCGCCGAGCTGGTCACCCAGCGCTCCAGCCTGGCGATCGAGATGGACGACATCCCGATCCGCCAGGGGAGCCCGCTCCAGGGCCATACCCTCCGCGACGCCGACATCGGCCGCCGCACCGGCGTGATCGTCATCGCCGTCAAGCGCGCCGACGGCCGCGTCGAGTTCCCCCCCTCGGGCGACGAACCCTTCGCCCCCGGCGATAGCATCGTCGTTCTCGGCCGCCGGACCAACCTCGACCAGTTCCACCGCCAGTTCGCGAACTGAAACTTCCCCGATCATCTCAGGTTGGAGTTCAGGGCGAAGACCAGATCAATGGTCAGGATCGCCACGGCGAGCATGAAGGGCAGGGGAGTGTATAATTCCGTGGGCCGGTTCGCGCTCGACCACTCAGCGCTTGGAGAACTGGAAGCTCTTGCGGGCCTTCTTGTGGCCGTACTTCTTGCGCTCGACCATGCGGGCGTCGCGGGTCAGGAAGCCGTTCTCGCGGAGGGCGGACTCCAGGTCGGGACGATACTCCTTCAAGGCCCGCGCCAGGCCGAGGACGACGGCGCCCGACTGGCTGTGCTTGCCGCTCCCCTTGACGTTGACGAAGACATCGACCCGGCCCGCCATCTCGGTCGAGGTGAGCGGGGCGCGGACGTCGGTGCGCTGGATCTCTAGCGGGAAGTAGGCATCGACCTCGAGGTCGTTGACCAGGAACCGGCCGGTCCCTTCGCGAATCCGGACGCGGGCGACGGCGGTCTTGCGTCGGCCGGTGCCCCAGGTGTACTGTTGTTGAGCCGTCGCGGCCATCGTTGTCTCGGTCCTCTCCATCCATCGTCCGGGGCGCCCGTCGGCTCATTTCAGGGGATGAGGCCGAGACACCCCGCAAGTACGGTCAGGTCGGGGTAGATCGGTCGTGTCGTGATGGGGCTCGTTCCCCTCGGGTTCACTCGGCGCCGGGGGTGGTCTCCGGGGGGGTCATCGGCTCGGCGGGGGCCGGCGGCGGCACAGTCTCGATCGGGGTGTCCGGCGGCGCGGACTCGGCCGGCGCCGGGGGGGCCGGGGACATGCTCGGCTCGGCCGAGGCGACGGGGACCGGGGACGTCGTCGGCTCGGCGGTCGCCGACGGCTTACCCTTGGTCCTGGCGCGCGGGGCCTTGGGCTCCGGCTTGGGTGCGAAGACGGCCCCGGTCGGCGCGGGGCGGCCCGAGAGCGCCTCCAGCGGGATCGGCGCCTGGGCCTGGTGCGGGTGCTGCGCGCCGGTGTACAGCTTCAGCTTCGACAGCATGTGCCGGCCGATCTTGTTCTTGGGCATCATCCGCTGGACCGCCAGCTCCAGGATGCGCTCGGGCCGGCGCCGGAAGAGCTTCCACGCCTGCTCTTCCTTCTGGCCGCCGGGGTGGCCGGTGTACCGCTGATACGACTTCTGCTGCCACTTGTTGCCGGTGAAGACGACCTTGTCCACGTTCGTGATGATGACGAAGTCGCCGGTGTCGATGTACGGGGTGTACGTCGGACGGTGCTTACCCATCAAGATCGGCGCAATCTGCGCGGCGAGCCGTCCCACAACCTGATCGGTCGCATCGATAACATACCAGTGCTTGGTCAGTTCCCCCGCCTTGGCCTGATAACACTTCATGGACTAAAGCTACCTATCGGCCGTCGTGTTCCTCGAGCGCTCTCCGCGCGGCGAAGCATCCATCTTAACGACCACTTCGCGAGCGTCAAGACGAGTGTTGGCAGCGGTATTCCGGTCGCCGCGTGAGAGAGGAGGGGTGCGGGTTGTGCGGATTGTTACATGAATCCCAAGGCACACTCTGGTACTGTTTGGGGACCTTCCCCATGGAGGTCATCTTGGTGGGCCCGATCCGGATGGGTGAGCCGTCGGTGTCGAAGCGGCCGAGGACCTCCTCGGTGGCAGCGACGCCGGCCTGGTTCAGGGCGTCTTGGATGGCCTGCTCGGATTCGAGCATCGAGGGCTTGTAAGGGACCTCGACCTGGATGACAAAGGCGGCGTCGGTGCGGCGGACGATGGTGGCGGGCATGGGGGTCGGGACTCCGGAGGATCGGCCGTCAAAGGCGTCGGAGCCTTGAGCATAAGTGGCAAGGCCGCTACATTCCACATGAATCGGCGGTCATACCCCCTCGGTGCAACATAAGCACCATTATCAGACATTGCCAATTCGTGATCGCGCGAGGTCGGCCGCCTCCTCGCGCCGACGTGCCGGTCCCTGGACTGGCCCTTTGTCTATAATGGTTGGAGAGGAGAATCCGGATCGCAATCCCACCGGGGCCGGAAGACGATGGCAACGCTGGCAGCCCGCTTCCTCATGGTCCTGGGCCTGCTGGTCGCCTCGGACGCGTCCCAGCCGATCTTGGTCCGCATCCCGTTCGACACATCGCAGGAGATTCCCCTGGCCGAGGTCGTCGCCCGACTTGCGGACGCCTCCGGCCTGAGCCTCTCGCGTCCTCCCGACACCATCCGGCTGCCGGCGACCGGGATCGGCGGCTCGCTCACGCGCCGGATGCTCACCGAGAGCCTCGGGCCCGGCGTCTTCCTGAGGCTTCAAGGCCGCGCCCTCGTCGTCGCGATCGACCTTGAACTGCTCGCCCCCGAGAACCGTCCCCATTGGGAGACCCGGCTCAGACGACTCGCCGAACGCGCCGAACGCGAGGCCCAGCGACGCATGCATTATGGAATGCATGCACTCCAGTCATACCGGCCCAACGATCCGGGGCGGTCGACGGTCTGCCTGGTGCACGGGGTGAACTCGTCGTCGGAGGGGTTCGTACACATGACCGGCCCGCTGGAGGACGCCGGGTTCGGGGTCGTGGTGTACGACTATCCATTCAACCGCGACCTCGACGAGACGTGCGAACAGTTCCGGCGTGACTGGCTGGAGTTCCGGCGCGCGGCGGGCGAGACGCGCCCCTGGGCCCTGGTCGGGCACTCGATGGGGGCCCTGGTCGCGCGGTCGTACATCGAGGACCCGCGCAGCGACGGGCGTGACGTCTCGACGCTGATCATGATCGCGCCGGTGAATCAGGGGGCGAGCCTGGCGAAGGTGCAGACCCTCTATCAACTGCTCAGCGGGATCCAGGCGATCGGCGGCCGAAAGGCGTCCGACCCGCTGGCGCACCTGGGCGACGGCCTGGGCAAGTCGGCCGAGGACATCCTGCCCGGCAGCGCCTTCCTGACCGCCCTGAACCGCCGGCCGCGACGCGCGGGTGTTGCCTATCACATCCTGGCCGGCGACGTGGGCGTCCTGTCCCCCTCGGCGCGGAGGCAGGTGGAGGCGCAAGTCGAGACTTGGAAGCGGCAAGGGGGAATCCTCGGGGGCATGATGGCTCGGCTCGCGGGAGGGGACGACCTGGCGGGCCGGCTCGACGAACTGAGCGACGGGCTCGGCGACGGTTGCGTCTCGGTCGCGCGGACGCGGCTGGAGGGGGTCACCGACCAGGTCGTGATTCACGCCAACCATGCCGAGCTGATCCGCGCCCCCCTGCTCTTCCGCGACCCCGGGCCCGTCGCCTGCATGCCCTACCTGCTCCGCTGGCTCAAGGCCCCGACCCCGACTTCGACCGACACGGCGGTCCGGAAACCCTGAGAGGGCTTGGGAACGCGCGGACGTTGCGTTAATCTGGTGCGCGGCGCAGAGGACCTCTCCCCACCGCCCCGCCGTGCCGCGTCCGTCCCCACAACCGACGACGAGGGAGCAGCCGTCGATGACCAAGACCGCAGCGTTCGAGGAGACCGCCGGTGCCGCCGAGACCCCGAAGGGCCACCCCGCGGGGCTCTACGTCCTGTTCGGCGCCGAGATGTGGGAGCGGTTCAGCTACTACGGGATGCGCGCCCTGCTGGTCCTCTACCTGACCAAGCACCTGGATTTCGCCCGCGCCGGCGCGCTCGACATCTATGCGTCCTACACCGGCCTGGTCTACCTCACCCCTCTTCTCGGCGGCTTCCTGGCCGACAAGTACCTCGGCCAGCGCAAGGCGATCTTGATCGGCGGCACTCTGATGGCCCTGGGGCACTTCGCCAT
>JBKOZB010000269.1:0-6774 GCA_046744225.1 Planctomycetota bacterium
GGTCCCCGGCTCGAAGAGCCTGACCAACCGCGCCCTGATCGTGGCGGCGCTGGCCGACGGCCCGAGCACGCTGACCGGGGCGCTCGACAGCGCGGATACCCGCGTTATGGTCGATTCGTTGGGCCGGCTGGGGATCGACATCACGCATGACCCTTCGAAGGCGACGATCGCCATCCAAGGCTGCGGCGGCCGCCTCCCCGTGCGCGCGGCCGAGCTTTATCTTGCCAACTCGGGGACAAGCCTGCGCTTCCTCACCGCGATGGTCGCGACCGGCGACGGGACGTACCGGCTCGACGGCACTCCTCGGATGCGCCAGCGGCCGGTGGCTGACCTGCTCCAGGCGCTCAACGGCCTGGGGACCGACGCCAAGAGCGACCTCGGCACGGGCTGCCCCCCCGTGACCGTCCGCGCCAGTGGACTCGACGGCGGCTATGCGTTCGTCAAGGGCGACGTGTCAAGCCAGTTCCTCAGCGGCCTGTTGATGGCCCTGCCCTACTCGCGCGACGTGACGACCATCGAGGTGCAGGGTGTGCTGGTCTCGCAGCCTTACGTCGCGATGACGATGGCGGTGATGGAGGCGTTCGGTGTCCGGATCGGCAACCGCAAATACCGCCGGTTCGACATCCGCCCCGCGCGCTACAAGGGCCGGACCTACGCGGTCGAGCCCGATGCCTCGGCCGCGAGCTATTTCTTCGCCGCCGCCGCGATCACGGGCGGGACGGTCACCGTCGAGGGCCTGGGCACCGAGAGCATCCAGGGCGACATGGCGTTCGTGGACGTCCTGGAGCACATGGGCTGCACCGTCGTCCACGACCGTGACGCGACGACCGTCACCGGCGGCCCGCTCCGGGGCGTGGACGTGGACATGAACGCGATCAGCGACACGGTGATGACGCAGACCGTCGTCGCCCTGTTCGCGCGCGGGATGTCGCGTATCCGGAACGTCGCTCACATCCGACACAAGGAGACCGACCGCATCGCCGCGCTCGCGGCCGAGCTGCGCAAGCTCGGGGCGACGGTGGACGAGTTCCCCGACGGTCTGGTGATCTTCCCCCCTGAGAAGATCACGCCCGCCCGGATCGCGACTTATGACGATCACCGCATGGCAATGTCGTTCGCCCTCGCCGGTCTGAAGGCCGAGGGGGTCGTGATCCTCGACCCCGACTGCGTCGCCAAGACCTATCCGGGGTTCTGGGACGACCTGGCCAAACTTTCCGGCTGACTCGGCGGTCTCCCCTGCTTGGCCCAGCGGAGCGCGATCTCGGTCATGAGTTGCGCGGAGGCGGCCAGGAGGGCCGGGTTGATCGGACCGTCGCTGCGGGAGCCGCGGAGGCTGACGCCGAGCAGATCGAACTCGGAGAACGTCGGGAGGAACAGGCCGGCGCCCCTCCAGGTCGCGCGATGGGGAATCCAGAGGTCGCGCGCTGCCTTACCGGCCAGTCGGAGCGCGGGGCCGCGCGCGGCGATGATTAGCTTGTCCCCGACGCCAGGCGCGGCGAGCTCGATGACCAGGGTGGCCGGGCGCTCTCCGGGTTGTTTGGCGAGCTCCGTCGCTAGGGCGCGCGGGTTGGGTGTGGCGGCGAACCAGGTCTCGACCCGATCGCCAACACGTTGCGGCCAGGTGCGGGCCAGCTCGGCCAGGAGCGCCCGACCGATCCGGTTCTCCCCGGGGATCGGCCGTGAGGCCCGCCACGTCGGGTAGAGCACCATCCCGATCGCGGTGAGCCACTGACCGAGCAGCACGGTCAGGCCGAGGTCGGGATTCAAGCGCGCCTCGGGCGCGAACCAGGGCAAGCAGAGGACCAAGCTCTGGAGACCGAACAGACCCCAGAGGGACAACATCCCGCCTTCCCGCCAGGTTGCGCGCGGCGTGCCCAGCCGGGCCAGCAAGACAACCCGGGCCGGCGGCCGGTCCTCGCGGGCTGGCCTTCCGATGATGTGGTGCGATCCGCGAGCCGGCCCCGCTTTGCAGGCCTGTCGTCCCACCCATCCCGCCGTCACGAGCAGGGTGACCAGGATCGCTCCCATCAGACCGATCCGGACCGGAATCGATACATCAGTCAGCCCAAAGCCCGCCGTCATGCCGAGACAAACGGTCAGCACGAGAGCCAGCACCCAGGAGGGAAAGCCGTTTGGCGGCGCCTTGACCCGCTCGACGCGCAACCCGGCGCGCTCGAAGTGCCCGGCGATCTCGTCGGCGACACGCCGCTCGCTCCCGGACGGGTCCTGCCGGAGGTCATTCCAGGCGTCCACGAGGGCCACCACCCGCTCGGGATCGAATCGCATCTAAAGTCCCCCACGAACCCTGCGCCGCTTGACGGTGTCGAGACTCAAAGGTTAAGGTGAACCCGCGCAACGTCTAAGAGTATTTTCCGGCCCGACGAACGGCGCACAACCCCCACGACGACTTCCATGCTCAAACGGACACACACCTGCGGCGATCTGACGCTCGACCACGTGGGCCAGACCGTAACCCTCAACGGCTGGGTGGACGCCTGGCGCGACTTCGGCGGGCTCGTCTTCATCGACCTGCGCGACCGCTACGGCCTGACCCAGTGCGTCTTCGAGCCCGAGGCCGGGGCCGAGCTGCAAGCCGCCGCCCGCGAGCTGCGGAACGAGTACGTCGTCGGCATCCAGGGGATCGTCGCCCCGCGCCTGCCGGGTAAGGAGAACCCCAAGCTCAAGTCCGGCGCCATCGAGGTCCGGGCCCAAACGCTCGAGGTCTTCAACGCCACCCCCACCCCGCCGTTCGAGATCCAGGGGACCGAGGCCAACGAGGAGCTGCGGCTCAAGTACCGCTACCTCGACCTCCGCCGGCCCGCGATGCAGGACGTCTTCCGGCTCCGGCACCGGATGGCCCAACTGATGCGCAAAGTCATGTCGGACCAGGGGTTCTGGGAAGTCGAGACCCCGATTCTCGGCCGCAGCACGCCCGAAGGGGCGCGCGACTTCCTCGTGCCGAGCCGGGTCCACGTCGGCCACTTCTACGCCCTGCCGCAGTCGCCGCAGTTGTACAAGCAGTTGCTCATGGTCGCCGGCTTCGACCGCTACTTCCAGATCGCCCGCTGCTTCCGCGACGAGGACCTCCGCGCCAACCGGCAGCCCGAGTTCACCCAGCTCGACGTCGAGATGTCGTTCGTCGAGGACCAGGACGTCATGACCGCGATGGAGCCCGTGGTCGCCGCGTTGGCTAAGGAGTTCAACGGCGAGGATCTGAAGCTTCCGTTGCCCCGTCTCGAATACCACGACGTGATGGAGCGGTTCGGCTCCGACCGCCCCGACCTGCGCTACGGGCTGGAACTGAAGGATGTGGCCGACCTGGCGGCCGAGACCGAATTCAAGGTCTTCCTGCAGGCGCGCGAGCACGGCCAGCGCATCCGGGGGCTCTGCGCCCCGGGGGCCGGGTCGCTCTACAGCCGCAAGGACCTCGACGGCCTGACCGAGTTCATCGGCGGCTTCGGTGCCAAGGGGCTCGTCTGGCTCAAGATTGAGGCCGAGGCGCTGACCGGCCCGACCGCCAAGTTCTTCCCGGCGCCGGTGCAGGCCCGCCTCCGCGAGCGGTTCGGCGCCCGTGCCGGCGACCTGATCCTGATCGTCGCCGACAGCCAGGCCGTGACCGGCCAGGCCCTCTCGAACCTCCGCGCCCGGCTGGCCGCCGAGCTGAAACTCTACGACCCGAAGGACTTCCATTACTCGTGGGTGATCCGCTTCCCCCTGCTCGCCTGGGGCGCCGAGGAAGGCCGCTGGGTCGCCGAGCACCACCCGTTCACGATGCCGCTGGCCGAAGACCTGGCCCTGCTCGACTCGGAACCGGGCAAGGTCCGCGCCCAGGCGTACGACCTGGTCATCAACGGCGAGGAGGCGGCCGGTGGCACGATCCGGTGCCACGACCCGAACATCCAGGCCAGGATCTTCAGCCTGCTCGGACTGACCCCGGAGCAGGCCGAGGAAAAATTCGGCTTCCTCCTCAGCGCCCTGCGCAACGGTGCCCCGCCGCACGGCGGCATCGCGCTGGGCTTCGATCGCCTGGTGATGCTCTATGCGGGCCTGACCAACATCCGCGACTGCATCGCCTTCCCCAAGACCGCGCGCGGCACCGACCTGATGACCGGAGCCCCAGGCGGCGTCGATCTGCGGCAGCTCCGCGAGCTGCACATCCGGGTCACGGAGTGACCGGAAGGGGATGGTTCACTCCGGCCCGAATATCTCGTAGATCGTCAGCGCCAGCTCGCCGAGCAGGATGAGGACGATCAGGATTTCGAGGATCGCTTCCCAGGCGAAGTTTTTGAATTCGAGGAGCTTCTCGCCGATGACTTCGTAGGTGTCCTCGACGGCCTCGGCGCGCTCGTCGAGCCGCTCGCACCAGTCCTCGAAATGGAGCTTTTCCGCCAGGGCTTCGAAGGTCTGGGCCGACAGCTCGGTCGAGCAGTAGGGGAAGGCGTCGGTGAGCGGTCCCTCGAAGTGGGGGAGATCGACCATCAGGTCGCGGACCGAGCGTGCCAGGGCGTTCAAGCGGTCATGGTCCTTAAGGGAGGCCAGGCCGGGCATCGTGGCGTGGCCGAGGTCGCCGCGTGCGGCCTCGGTCAGGCGGTCTAGCGTCTCGTCGATCGCCTGGAACCGCCAGTAGAGGCCGATGGCCAGCAGGACCGGCTCGGAGAGGGCCTTCCAGGCGGCCTCCGAGGTGACGATCCGGACGCCGGACGGGCCGATCTTGAGGATCAGCTCGCCGTCGCCGACGCTGGGGGGCTTGAGCCGGACCGTCTGCTCGGGCCGGCGCGAGGCGCCGAGGGGGAGCGGACGCGGCTCGGGGGGCGGGGCGTTGTACGCCTCGACACGGATCGTATTGCGGTCCGATGGGCCGAGTGCCTTCTCGTCCGCCTCGGTGAACCAGAACCCCAAGGGCGAGGCGAAACCGGGCCGGGGCAGGTCGGACGGGGCGAGAGTCGTGGTCGGGCCCGCCGCACCCGAGTTCCAGAGCGGCCGGTATCGCGGGTCCGGCGCGATGTCGATCGCGCGGATCAGCGTGAGCGCGGGGAGCTCGGCCGGGCCGAGCGTGCCGCGCGTGGGGGTGGGGGTCGCCAGCGTCATCCGTCCTCCCTGCGCCGCTCCCGTGCGCGGGTGCGGCCGTCCGGGCGGGCCCGGGCGGCGTCGCGGTCGGCGCGAGAGGGGCGGCCATTGAGTCACTGGACCAGGACCGACTCTTGTTCTTCCACCTCGGCCGCAATCCGCGCCGCGATCCAGGACTCGACGGTCGCGTCGTCGAGGACCTCGCCGGGGACTGTCAGGGCCGCGCGCAAGTCCTTCGTCAGCGAGAACATCCCGAGGTGCGCGATCCCGTCGTACGACTTCAGCTCGCTGGTGAGCCGGTCGGCGAGGCGAGCATCGACCTCGGCCGGGCTGAGGCGCGACGGATCGACGGTCGGCGAGGCGCAGATGAAGCCCCAAGGGAATCCGAAGCTCGGCACGAACGACAGGTACGAGCGGACGATCGGGAAGGCCTCGCCGATCGTCCGGATGAGCATCGCGTGCTCCTCCGGGTCGGAGATGGCGGTCTCGAGCGCCTGGACGATGAGCAGGCCGTCCGGGTTGAGCCGCGAGGCGATCAACTGGTAGAACTCGCGGGTGTAGAGCCGAAGGGCCGGGCCGTGGTCGAGGAAGTCGGTGATGTCGCAGATGACGACGTCGAAGGTCCGCTCGGTGGTCTCGAGGAACGCGCGGCCATCGCCGATGATCACCTCGGTGCGCGGGTCGTCGAAGCTCCCCTGGTGCCACTCGGGGAGGTGCTGCTTGCACATCGCGACGAGCTCGCCGTCGATATCAACCATCGTGACGCGCGCGACCGAACGGTGCCGGAGCAACTCGCGGAGGGTCGCCCCCTCGCCGCCGCCGATGACGAGGACCTGCTTCGGGTCGGGGTGGGCGATCAGGCCGGGGTGGACGAGCGACTCGTGATAGACATGCTCGTCATCCTCGGACGACTGGACCAGCCCATCTAGGACGAGCATCCGGCCATACGCCGGGGTCTCGACGATCTCGACGTCCTGGAACGCCGTCATCGCCTTGGCGAGGGTCTTTGAGACCGCGAACAGGTAGACCTCATTCCCATCCGACTGCTCGGCAATCCATCGCTTGGCTCTGTTCTGCTCCATCGACCCGCACTCCTTCACGCCGATTGGGGGAGATTGGCGAGCAACGGCCCCACAATCCCGGTCCCCGGGGTGTTCAATCGCTGCTCATGGCCGCCGTTCTTGACGGGAACGCCACGGTCGATCGTGGTCGTCCGCACCTGCGTCGCCCCGAGCCAGGCGGCGAGGTGGGCGCAGGCCTTGTCCGGCATGGTGTGCCGACCACACGTGTAAATGTCGATCGCCGCGTAACCGTGCTCGGGCCAGGTATGGATCGAGATGTGCGACTCGGCCAGCAGGATGAAGCCGCTGACCCCACCACCCTTGAAGTCGAAGGTCTCGTCGGCCAAGGGGGTGGCTCCCGCCTTGCGGACCGCCTCGAGCAGCAATCGACGGACCGTGTGGGAGTCGCTCAGGATCTTGGTGTCGCAGCCATCCAGCTCCGCAATGACGTGTCGCCCCAGAGTATCCATTCTGGAACGTGCCTCCCAGTGAGAGCGGTGTCGCGAAGATCGCGGGCCGCCTGCGTGGGGGGACCTGGCCGCGATTCCATTCGCGTGATCGTGCGCAGTTTGCCCGGCTTCCATGCCGAAGTCCGTGAGAGGCAATTCCAATGTCGGGCAGTACCGCCACAGACGCGGGTACGTTA
>JBKOZB010000012.1:0-8549 GCA_046744225.1 Planctomycetota bacterium
GGCTTGGTGACCTCGGGCGCCTTCTTGCCCTGGCCCGCGGCCCGGCGGCGTTGATCGAGCAGTTGCTTTTGCGTGTCGTTCAGGACCAACTCGCACTCGGCGAGCATCTGGGATTGGATCACGGCGATCTGCTTCTCCAGCTCGTCGATCTTTTGATGGTGCTTGGCTCGGATTTTGTAGATCGTCTCACGCTGATCGCTAGTCAGGCCGATCTGGCCGAAGTAGTCGGGGACGCGCCGGGAGGGGTCGTACGTCCGCCTGATGCTGGAGTCGCCGGCCTTCTGCGACGGCTTGCCGGCGCCCGGCTCTTGTGCCGAGAGGGGCCAGGCGCCCAGCATCATCGCGAACGCAAAGCCCAGTCCAGCCGCCCCAATCCGGGAGGAGATCTTCATCGATCGAAACCTTTCATATCAATCATTGCACGGGAGGTTAAATACTCGCCTAACTTTACGCGAAAGACGCATGAGCCGCCAAGAACAATCCAACGCCTGTTTAAAAAATCAACACGTGCGACCCCGCCGGCAACGTCCGTTTCCCCTCAAGCTTGGGCCGCGAGATACGAAGACCCTTGCGACGGCCCCGGTGACGTCCGGCGCGTGGCCCCGATCCCCTTGATACCGGGGACTTTACCACGGGATGAAGACACGGTACGATCCCACTTTCGGCCGTCTCGATCCCGGTCGAGCCGTGCGGCGGTCCTTCGCCTCTTCCGCGCGCGTTCGCGACGCCCGATCCTGGAGACTTCTCGTCATGGCTTCGGACCCGAAACAGTCAGCGAACCCTGAGTCCGCCCTGGTCGCACACCGCGACAAGGGGATTCGCATCTTCACCTACCCGAAAACGATCTTCATCTTCCCGACCCTGGTCACCGCGTTGATCTGCGGCATCGGGATGCAGATCATCGGCGACAAGACCGAGGACCCGATCAAGCAGGCGGCCGAGGTCCAGGCCACCGCGGGCGAGCATCCGACCGCCGCGCCCGCGCCCCCGATGGCCAAGCACCAGCGGTTCGTGACCCCGCAAAACATGTTGGGCATCCTGTTCCTGGGGATTCTCGCCTTCAACCTGCTGATCATGGCGATCGACTTCCCCCGGTTCACCGTCGTCGCGATTCTCCTCTTGGTGCTCCTGGTCTCGTTCATCCTGCTCTGGATCGGCGCCTACTTCCAGTTCGACCTGGTGAAGCCGGCCCAGAAGCTCTTCGGCGGCCTCTACACGGTGGCCAACTCCGGGTTCTACTATATGGTCGCGTTGATCCTGACCGTGATCTTTGGGATCATCTACCTGACGCGCTGGCTCGACTACTGGGAGATCCTCCCTAACGAGATCCTCCACCACCACGGCCCGCTCAGCGACCTGGAGCGCTACCCGACACTCAACCTGAAGTTCGACAAGGAGATCCCTGACGTCCTCGAGTTCCTCTTCCTGGGCGCAGGGCGGCTGGTGCTCCACGTCAGCGAGGAGCGCAAGGCGATCGTCCTGGACAACGTCCTGTTCATCAACGCCAAGGAAGAGGCGCTCAAGAAGCTGATGAGCCGGCTCGAGGTCCGAGTGACCACCGACCAGGAAGTGGCCGAACCCTGAGTGGAGGCGCGCCCGACAATCGAGAACGGTCGGATCGGCCTGCCGGCCCGTCTTGTTTCAGACGGCCGGGCGGGGCGTTTTGACATCGGCCGAGGGGAACGGGATGGCCTCGGGCACGCTCGCCAGGCCGGAGCCCGCGACATGCGTCTTCAGGATGATCGGCTCGGAACCGACCGCGGTGGCGGGGTCGGCCGGTCCCTCCACCCGCCCGCGCCGGAGTTCGTCGAGGATCTGGCCCTTGAGCGTGTTCTCGATGTCGCGCAGCCGACGCGCCACGTAGGCGCCGTCGAGGACCCGGTGGTCGTAGATCAGCTTGATGATCACCTCGCCCGAGGCGGAGATCGGCCCGAAGGTCAAGGTCGTGGTCAAGGGCGAGATCGGGTGCAAGGACTCGGCCCCGAGCGCTCCGTAGCTGGTCAGGCCGAACGTGCCGAACCGCTTGGCCCGCTTGTGCCCCGAAAGATTCAGGGTGCTCCACCAGAGGAGCCGGCGGACGACCGTCGGCGCCCGGCTGACCCGCAGCGCCCGGCGGTAGACGCCCACCTTTTCCAGGGGCTGGTCCTTGTACCACGTCAGCGCCTCCTGGAGCTGGCTGATCGTCTGCTGCTCCGGCGCACGAAACAGGCCGACGAAGACGCCGTGCTCGCCGCGGTACGACCGCTCGATCGCCAGGGCGCAGTTCATCCACGGATGCTCATAGAGCCGGGGCCAAGGAAACTCCAGCAGCGCCCGTCGGAGCGGAGGGTGGTTTGCCCCGACCAGGGCGTAGGCCTTCATGAAGAGCAAGGCCCAGGAGGGCCGCGACGGGTGGAGGACACGCGGCTCGAACAGCGCCGACACGTCGACCGATCGGCTCACGGGCGTAGAGGGGACCTGGCGGGCGAAGTACACCAAGTCGATGATGAATCGCCTCGGTCCCGTGATCGGTATCAAGCTGCCCTTCGGTTCGTGCATCCATGCACCTCGGCGAGATCACGATCCTCGCGCGGCCCGCAGGGAGATCGGGTCGGCTAGAGATCGGCAGCATAACGGAAATCGTTTTGTGTGGGAAGTCGAAGGTCATGGAATGTGCCGTTGTCGCGCCGGCCTGGTCCGAACCGGAACCGCGCGGCCGGTCGCCGGGAAGCTGGACTCCCCAAAGGGCGGGTCGGCATGCCATAATCGCAACAGGTTGCCGAGCGGAGGGAAACAACACGTGGGGAGTGCTGGCCGATGCCCGAGTCTGATCGACCCTTGGTTTACGTTCACTTGCTGCCGGTCCTGATCCCGCCCGGCGATTTGAGAGGAGGGGTGGCGGTTGTGGTCGACGTGCTCCGGGCGTCGACGATGATGGTGCACGCCCTGGCGGCGGGGTGCGAGGCGGTGATCCCGTGTGGCGAGATCGGCGAGGCGCGGCAGGTCGCCGCCGCGTTGCCGGCCGGGACCGCGCTCCTGGCCGGTGAACGCGAGGGGCTTCCGATTGACGGGTTCGACCTGGGCAACTCGCCCCGCTCGTGCACGCCCGAGGTCTGCCGGGGCAAGACGCTGGTCATGACGACCACGAATGGCACGCGGGCCATCCTCGCCAGCCTCGACGCCGAGCGGGTCGTCCTCGGCGCTTTTCCCAACTTTGCGGTGACGGTGCAGCACCTCCACGAGGACGAGCGCCCGATCCACATCGTCTGCGCTGGGACGGACGGGCGGATCAGCTACGAGGATTCGCTCCTGGCCGGGGCGTTCGCGGGGCACCTCCGCGACCTGGGCGGCACGCTCATGAACGACGAGGCCGAGATCGTCTCCGGGCTCTGGGCGCGGGTCGTGGAGGCGATCTGGACCCAGAGCGGCGACCGCGACCAGGTGAGGAGCCCGCTGGTCCGCTACCTGACACGCGGCCGGGGCGGGCGCCGGGTCAGCGAGCTGGGCTTGCTCGACGACCTCGACGCCGCGGCGACACTGAACAGCTTCGAGCACCGCCTGACAGCCGAACTGCGGCGCGACCCCTTGCGAATCGTCGCCGCGCGTTGAATCATCAGGAACCAGGCCCAATCGGTTCGAACGTCATGTGGAAGACGGAGTGGGGCCCTGCCAAGGTTGCGACCCCGAATCGAAGGACGACGACGCGATGGACATGGACAAGCTGGTTTCGCTCTGCAAGCGCCGAGGCTTCATCTTCCCGTCGAGCGAGATCTACGGCGGTCTCAACGGGTTCTGGGACTACGGCCCGCTCGGCGTCGAGCTGAAGCGGAATATCAAGGACGCCTGGTGGCAAGACCACGTCACCTTCCACAACGACCTGGAACCCCTGCCGGGCGCGCCGTCGCCGTACGCGATGGTCGGGCTCGATTGCTCGATCATCATGAACCCGAAGGTCTGGGAGGCGTCAGGGCACGTCGGCGGGTTCAGCGATCCGATGGTGGATTGCCGCGAGTGCAAGGCTCGTTTACGCGCTGATCAAGCCTCACTTGCTGGACTCGCCGCTGAAGATGTTTCAGCAGTTGTATACACCATCCGCTGGAATGATGAACAAGGCCACCATGTTCGCCCTGCTATCTTCAGCGCAATCGGTGATGCCAATGACGTTCGGAGGGAGAATGCAAAGGCGATCCAGAAGGCATTGAAGGCGAACACAGACGTTGACTGGCCTCAGTATCAAGACGTGACTACGCTTGCAAACCCAGCCATCAGGGATGAGATGTATGCTCTAATCCCTTGCCCTGTGTGTAAAAAGACGGGAACGCTAACGAGACCCCGCGCCTTCAACCTGATGTTCAAGACCTATGTCGGCGCGCTGGAGGAAGCATCGAGCATCGCCTACCTCCGCCCCGAAACGGCCCAGGGAATCTTCGTCAACTACAAGAACGTTCTAGATACGGGCCGGGTGAAGATTCCGTTCGGGATCGCGCAGATCGGCAAGAGCTTCCGCAACGAGATCACGCCGCGCAACTTCACGTTCCGGTCGCGCGAGTTCGAGCAGATGGAGATCGAGTTCTTCTGCCGGCCGGAAGAGGCGGCTCAGTGGTATAAGTACTGGCGTGATACCCGGTTCCAGTGGTACGTCGCGCACGGCCTCAGGAGCGACAAGCTCCGGCTCCGCGACCACGACCCGGACGAGCTGTCGTTCTACTCGACGGCGACGGCCGATATCGAATACAGTTTCCCGTTCGGCGTCAGCGAGCTGGAGGGGATCGCGCACCGGGGCGACTACGACCTGTCGCAGCACCAGAAGTTCAGCGGCAAGGACCTCAGCTACTTCGACGAGGAACGCAAGGAGCGATACGTCCCGCACGTCATCGAGCCGTCGGCCGGCGCCGACCGCGCGACCCTGGCCTTCCTCTGCGAGGCGTACACCGAGGACGAGGTCGGCGGCGAGCCGCGCACGGTCTTGAAGTTCCACCCGCGGCTCGCGCCGATCAAGGCGGCCGTCTTTCCCCTGGTCAAGAAGGACGGCATGCCCGAGAAGGCCGAGACGCTCTACCGCGCCTTGAAGCGGCACTTCCCCGTCTTCTACGACGAGAAAGGGGCGATCGGCCGGCGCTACCGCCGCCAGGACGAGGCCGGGACCCCCTTCTGCATCACCGTGGACGGCCAGACGCTTAGCGACGACACCGTCACGTTCCGCGACCGCGACAGTTGCCGCCAGTGGCGAGTCCCCTCGGCCGGCGTCGTCCAGGCCCTCCGCGACCTCCTCGAAGGCCAGCCGATCCCGGCGGGAAAGTAAACGGACGGAAGGACTCACCACAAAGGCACGAAGGACACAAAGAAGATCTTCGTGCCTTTGTGGTGAATCTCTTTTACGATCAGAGGAATGCTGTTCATGAAGCCCTGCATCAGCCAAGCGACTACCCTGAGCACGCCTTTCGAGGCGGACCTGACGGCCTACGCGCAATGTGGCTGGACGGCGGTCGAGCTCTGGCTGACGAAGCTCGAGACGTTCCTGGAGGCCCACTCGACGGCCGAGGCACGCGGGTTGCTAGAAGCGCAGGGGCTCACACCGGCGGCGGCGGCCTCGCAGGGGGGGCTCCTCCTGTCGCGCGGTCTGGAGCGCGAGACGCACTGGGACCACTTCCGCCGCCGGTTGCAGATCCTCCAGGAGCTGGCCGTCTCGCTCCTGATCGTCGCCCCCGACTTCGTCCGCGAGCTGACCCCCGACGACTACAGCCGCGCCGCCGCCGCGCTTGGCGAGGCGTCCGATACGGCGCGCGGGTTCGGCGTCCGCCTGGCGCTCGAGTTTCAGAAGGGGGCCAAGTTCTGCGCCAGCCTCGATACGACGCTCGCCCTGATCGCCCAGTGCCAGGCCGAGGACCTGGGCGTCTGCCTCGACGTCTTCCACTACTACACCGGGCCGAGCAAGTTCGAAGACCTGGCCTACCTGACGAAAGAAAACCTCGCCTGGGTCCAGCTCTGCGACCTGAGCGGGACCCCGCGCGAGCTGGCCGGCGACGGCGACCGCATCCTGCCCGGCGAGGGCGACTTCCAGCTCGGGCCGATCCTCGACCACCTCGGGCGGATCGGCTACAACGGCTACGTCTCGCTGGAGGTGCTCAACCCGCAGCTCTGGCGGATCCCGGCCGACCGCGTGGCCGATGCGGGCTACCAGGCGCTCTGCCGCGCCTTGGGACGCTGGAATGAGTCGGAACCCTGGGGAGGGACCTGAGCTGTGTCCGTGGCGGCATTCCAACCCGCGGCGGTCGTCTACCGCGAGGAGCAGAACTTCGACTGGTGGGCCTACGCCGTCGTCGTCGTCGTCGAGCTGGCGCTCTGGTTCGCCGTGGCCTCGTGCTTCGAGAAGGCCCCGAACCACGCCGCCCCGACCTTGCTCGGCTCGCTCGAGCGGCCCCTAGGGCTGGTCCTCCTAGCCCTGCCCGTCGCGATCTTCGTCGGCCTGCTCCGCATGACGACCGAGGTCACGCCGAGCGTGGCCCGCGTCTGGTTCGGCTGGATCCCCACCTACCGCCGCGTCGTCCCGATCGGCACGATCCAGCGCCTGGAGGTCGTCAGCTACCGGCCCCTGGCCGACTACTGGGGCTGGGGCATCCGCTCGGGCCGCGACGGCGAGCGCGTCCTCAACGCCCGGGGCAACCGCGGCGTCCGCCTGTACCTCTTCGACGGCTCCCGACTCCTGATCGGCAGCCAGCGCCCCGAGGCGCTCGCGCTGGCCATCGAGCGCGCCATGCGGCCGAGCTTGTGAGCCCATGTCGGCTGTCTTTGTGGATTCCATAAAATGCATGACAGGATGGCGAATGACAGATGACAAATGGAAGATAGCAAATAGTATGGTCGATAAGAGATAATCCTAACTATTTGCCATCTTCCATTTGTCATCTGTCATTCGCCATCTGACAGCAAGGCAAACGGACCCGCTCACGGGCCACTCGCCGGCTTGGACGCGGCGTTTTCCCGGGCCTGCTCGGATTGGCCCGCCAGAGGAGCCGCGAAAAAAATGTCAGTCAATTTAGGGAATTCAGATTCGTGAATGTGGGCCAGCCGCCCCCGGCTGGCTGCGCACCTCAGTTCTGGTCAGCGGATGAGGAGAGCTTTGGCTCACCGGTATCGACCCCGCACAGTGCCATCATCGACGCCGGAGGGATCGGAATGCCGAAGGATCAGAGCGGCCAGTCGGCCTTCGGATCGAAGTTGATCATCCTCGTCTCGGGTTCGGTCGGGATCTGTGGCCGGAGGTACGGCTTATCCGATGCCTTGTGGCACGAGTAGCACGACGTCAGGCTCTCCTTGTAGACCCGCTCGAAGGCCGCTCGGTCCTTGCTGTCGATGGCCTGCTTCAATTGGGTCAACTGGCTATTCTCGAAGGCTTCGAGGATGTTGTTCAGGTTGATGTCCCGGCCCTGGTTGTCCTTACGGATCGGCTTGGCCCGCACCGCCCAGCGGAGGTGGGACTTGGTTTCGTTGTGATAGAACTCGGCCAACGGCCAGTTCTCGGCGCGGGCGGCGAACCAGAGGTTGCTGAAGTGGTAGCCAACGTCGGCCATGATGTGCGCCTGGTCGGGGACGAGCCCCTTGAGCATCTCCACCTGGGCCGCCATATCCTTTGGCGACGACTCCGGCCCGGCGGCGGAAGCGGGGTGTTTTCGGCCGTCGAACCAGAGGAGCAGAGGGATCAGAACCAGCACGAAGACGATCACATGTCGCATGGCATCATTCCTGGAAGAGGGCGGTCAATCGGTCAACAGGTCCGATTCTCGGAGAGACCGGGGTCGCTCATGGCAGCCCGATGGACGAGCGGAGCAGCCCGACCAGGCCCCCGGCCAGCACCAGCCAGGCCGAGTTGATGCGGTACCGGATGAGCAGGAGACCGCTGGCGAGGGCCAGAGCGATCGTGGTCGGGTCCACCAGGGCCGCCCGCCCGAGCCGCCAGGTCACCACGGCCATCAGCGCCAGTGAACCGACGTTCACCCCGTCCAAAAACGCCCCGGCCGTCGCAGACCGACGCAACCTGGGCACCAGCGGGCCGCTCAGGGCCACGAAGACGAACGCCGGCAGGAAGATCCCCAGGGTCGCCACCGCCGCGCCGGGCAGCCCGCCGAGCACGTAGCCGATGAAGGTGGCCGTGGTGAAGACCGGCCCCGGAGTGACCTGCCCGACGGCGATGGCGTCCAGCAATTGGGCGTCGGTCAGCCAGCCCCAGCGGACCACGAGGTCCGCGCGCAAGAAGGCCAGCAGGACGTAGCCGCTGCCGAAGAGGACTGAGCCGACCTTGAGGAAGAACAGGAACAGCGACAGCAGGCCGAATGGAGCCGCCGTCGCCCCTGCCACGCCGCCGATCGGGGCGACGAAGGCGATCGGTGAGGCCGCGAGCAGACTGGGCGTGCTCCGTCCCTTCTGGTGGGCACCCTGGAGGATGGCGACGGCGAATCCGGCCCCGAAGAGGACGACCAGTTCGTTGACGCCCAGGGTGTTGAGGGCCACGGCCAAGGTCGTGACGGCGACCAGTGTCCTCGATTTCAGGGCGTGCCGCCCGAGCCTCCAGA
>JBKOZB010000204.1:0-9751 GCA_046744225.1 Planctomycetota bacterium
CGACCCGCACAAGGACCTCCGCAAGAGCGAGTGCTTCGTCTGCTTCAACTGCATCGAGGACTGTCCGCACGACGCGCTCTCGTTCCGGTTCCTGCCCCGCAAGGCGAGCGAGGTGACGTCTCCGGCCGTCGGCCGTCGGCACCTGGCTCTGGCCGGGCTGTTCGGCCTGCTGTTCTTCCCCATGGCGCGGCTCTCGGGCGGGGTCCGCAAGAACTTCAACCGAGCGATGATCCGGCCCCCCGGCTCGGTGGCCGAGGACGAGTTCCTCCGTCGCTGCATCAAGTGCGACCAGTGCATCCGGGTCTGCCCGACCAACGTGCTCCAGCCGGCCCTGTTTGAGGCGGGAGTCGAGGGGCTCTGGACGCCGATCATGATCTCAAAGATGGGCTGGTGCGAGCTGAACTGCACCCTCTGCAGCCAGGTCTGCCCGACCGGCGCGATCCGCGAGATCTCGATCGCCGAGAAGCTCGGCGTCGGCCCGTTCGAGGGCAAGGGACCGATCAAGACCGGCACCGCGTTCTACAACCAGGGGCGCTGCCTGCCCTGGGCGATGGACACCAGTTGCGTCGTCTGCGAGGAGGTCTGCCCCGTCAGCCCCAAGGCGATCTTCACCCGGAACGTCGAGGTGACCGACCGCTGGGGGGCGACCCTCCAGCTGAAGCGGCCCTACATCGACCCGGAGCGTTGCATCGGCTGCGGCATCTGCGAGCACGAGTGTCCCGTCAAGGACGACCCGGCCGTTTACGTCACCGCGATCGGCGAGACCCGCGACAAGAGCCGCTCGCTGTTGCTCTCGCTGGTCGACGGCGAGGGGCAAGACTGGGTGGCCGTCTGACGTTGACCTGAAACGGACCGGACGGACAGGCCCGCGCCCGATCTCGAATTCGCGCCGGGCCGGTTTTCGGGTACCGTCTCGCGGGCCGCCGCGACCGGGACACGCGGATGGAGGGTTAAGTCAGGCCGACGTTGTCGGCTTTCGCACAAAGGACTGTGCCCATGGCAATATCATCCGCCGAAGCCGGTCGGCCGCCCGAGGGGGCGGGGTCGAGATTCTTCCGCCGGTTCCGCCTGTTGCTGGCGGGGCTGGTCGTCTGCCGGGGGCTGGTTTACCTCTGCGTGATGCCCCCGTTCGAGGGGTGGGACGAGTACCAGCACGTCGGTTACGTCGTCCACGTGCTGGAGACGGGCCGGCGGGCGGTCTTGCACGAGACGAACGTGCCGCAGTCGCTGCTCGCCGGGGCGGTGGCGTTCCCCCAGGCACGAGGCGTGATTAAGGACCAGCTCGGTTGGCTCGGGGCCGTCGATTACGACACGTTCTGGGAGCGGCACGACCCTCGCGACCCGCGCCGGAGCGCGCCCGCGATGCGGGAAGGGTGGATCGAGCTGTACCAGGCGCAGCACGCGCCGCTGTATTATCGGCTGGCCGCGCCGCTGTTCGCGGCGCTGGGCGGTGTCAGGAACTTGCGGTGGTCGGTCGGCGGGCTCCGGCTGGCGAACGTCGGGCTGACGGCGGCGGCGGTCTGGGTGGCGCTGGGGGGCATCCGGCGGCTGTTCCGGCGCGAGCGCGACGCCGCCTTGATCGGCCTGGCGCTGGCCGCCCACCCGCTCTTCCTCCAGAACGGCGCGCGGGTGGCGAACGACGCGCTGGGGGTCTTCCTCGCGACGGTCGCGGTCGTCGGGTGCCTGGCGCCGCTGTCGCCGCCGCCCGCTCGCCCGACCGATCGGCGGCGGCTGGCGGCGTGGGGCCTGGCGGTCGGCGCGGTGATCGGGCTGGCGGCCCTGGCCAAGGCGGTCAACTTCGCGCTGCTGCCGTTCGCGGCGTTCTGTGGCCTGGCGGCCGTCGCCCGGGGGCGGGTCGCGCCGGGGCGCGCGGCGGTCGCGGGGCTGGTGGTCGCGGCGGGCTTCCTGGTCGTCACGCAGGACGAGCTGCGGTTTAATTACGCCAGGTTCGGCGCGCCGACTTCGATGCAGGAGGCGGTGCGGAACCGGGCGAACGGGCGGACGGGGGCCGATCTGATCCGGACGGCGAAGGGCTTCGCGTGGCCGAAGATCGTGCGCCGGCTCTGGACGCGGGACCTATTTTACATGGGGGGCTGGAGCTTCTTGCGGTCGCACGTCAAGGCGGTCCAGACGTACCAGCTCGCGTTGACGCTGGGGCTGTACGGCTGGGCCTGGCGGTTGGTGCTCGCCCGACGCCGTGACCTGGTGTTGGCCACGACGACGGCCGGGCTGGCCGCCTGCGCGGTGCTCTGCCTGAGCGTGACGGCGGCGCTGGGGTATCATATGGTCCAGTCGAAGCTGGCCTGGGGGGTGAGGACGACCAACCCGTGGTACGCCTGCCCGGCCTTGCCGTGGTTTCTCGTGCTGGCGGCGGGCGGGGGGCTGGCCTGGCCGCTGGGCCGACTCCGGGCGGCCTTGCCGGTGGCGCTGGCGGCGGCCGGGCTGTCGGCCGAGGCCGTCGGCATCTGGGGCCGGATGGTCCCGACCTACGCGGGGGGCGCGACCGGGCTGGAGGCCCTCCACCGGCTGGCCTGCCTCCAGCCCGGGGCGCTGGGCAACGCCGACGCTCGCTGCGGCCCTTGCCGGCCAGTGCGCCGTCGTCGCCGCGCTGGTGGTCATCTGGGGGGCGGGCGCCCCGGGCGACGAGGCGGCCCCGGGCTTGCTCCGGGGGCATCACCGGCCCCGGGGTGCGGCGGAGTGTCCGGCGGAATGGAGACACAACCTCCCACGCATCTGATAAGATCGTCGCGCGGGCACCGGTGGCAGGCCCCTTGACGTGGCGGTCGAAGCCGCGGGGCCGAGGCGGAGTTGCGGAGCGATGAAGAAGCTGATCAACCGGCCCGATGCCGTGGTCGAGGAGATGGTCGAGGGGCTGGTCGCGCTCGATCCCGGCCTGGAGCGGCTCCCCGGCCAGACGGTCGTGGTCCGAGCCGACGCGGCGGAGGTCCGCGACCGCCAAGTGGCCGTGATCTCGGGGGGCGGCAGCGGGCACGAGCCGGCGCACGCGGGGTATGTCGGGCGGGGGATGCTCGGCGCGGCAGTCGCGGGCGACGTCTTCACCTCGCCCAGCCCGGACGCCGTGCTCGCCGCGATCCGCGCGGTGACCGGCCCGCCCGGCGCGCTCCTGATCGTCAAAAACTACACGGGCGATCGCTTGAACTTCGGGCTGGCCGCCGAGATGGCGCGGGCCGAGGGGTTCAGCGTCGAGATGGTGGTCGTGGCCGACGACGTGGCGCTGGCCGCCTCGGCCGAGCATGCGGGCCGGCGCGGGCTGGCCGGGACGATCTTCGTCCACAAGGTCGCGGGCGCGGCGGCCGAGGCGGGCCGGAGCCTGGCCGAGGTCGCGGCCGAGGCCCGCGCCGCCGCCTGGTCGGTCGGCACGATGGGGGTGGCCCTGTCGCCCTGCACCATCCCCGCCGCCGGTCGGCCGGGCTTCACGCTCGGCGAGGACGAGATCGAGCTGGGCTTGGGCATCCACGGCGAGCCCGGCGTGCGCCGGGGACCGCTTGAACCGGCCGACGCGCTCGTCGATCGCCTGCTCGGCGCGATCGTCACGGACGGATCGCTCGGGCGCGGCGAACGGATCGCCTTGCTCGTCAACAACCTGGGCGGGACCCCAACGATGGAGCTGGCCATCGTCGCCCGTCGCGCCATCGCCGCGCTCGGAGGCCGGGGGCTGGTGCTCGAACGGGCGTACGCCGGCACGTTCCTCACGGCGCTCGAGATGGCGGGCGTCTCGCTCTCGGTCCTCCGCGTGGACGACGCGCGGCTGGCCCGTCTCGACGCGCCGACCGACGCCCCGGCCTGGCCCCGCGTCGCGCCCGGCCCGCGGACGCGCACGCGTCGCGCCTCGACCCTCCGGCCCGGCGCTCCCTCGACGTTCCTTGCCACCCCGGGTCAACCGAAGACCGCCTTGGGCCGGGCGATCGACATCGCGATCCGCGCGGCGGCCGAGGCGCTGATCGCCGCCGCCCCCCGGCTGACCGAACTTGACCGGGTCGTGGGCGATGGCGACCTCGGCTTGAGCCTGGCCCGGGGCGCCCAGGCGGTGCAGGAGGAACGTTCCTCGTACCGGCTCGACGACCCTGCCGCGACCTTGCACGCACTCGGCCTGACCTTGCAAAGGACCCTCGGCGGCGCCTCCGGCGCCCTCTACGGCGTGTTCTTCCTCCGCGCGTCGGCCCGGCTCCGCACCGGCCCACCCACCGACCCGAAGACCTGGGCCGAGGCCCTCCAGGCCGGCTGCGCGGGGATCGGCGAACTCGGCGGTGCCGGGCCGGGCGACCGGACCATGCTCGACGCCCTGCTCCCCGCCGCCGACACCTTCAAGGCCGCCCTTGACGCGAAGCGTCCCCTCGCCGACGCCCTCCGCGCCGCCGCCGAGGCCGCCAAGGCCGGCGCCCGCGCCACGGCGATGATGCCCCCTCGCCGGGGCCGCGCCAGCTATCTCAGCGACCGCGCCCTCGGCTACCCCGACCCCGGTGCCGAGGCCGCCGCGACCTGGCTTCGGGCCATTGCCGATTGAAGAGATTTCGCCCCGTCCTCTGCGGCTCTTCCTTCTCTCAAAAAAAGCGGCGGATCAGGGCGGCGAGTTCGGCCGAGAAGCGGCTGCGGGGGAGGACGGAGTCGCAGCCGGCCGACTTGGCGGCGGCGAGGGCCTGGGTATCGACATGCGAGCCGAAGGCGACGAAGGGGGTGTTCGGCGCGGCGATCTTCCGGTAGGCCATCAGCGCGGGGGGTTGGACCAAGTCGCCGGCCGCCAGGTCCACGAAGACGACGCGGGGGTGCCATTGCTCGATCAGGGACGAGGCGAGCGCGACGTGGCCAGCCACCAGGACGCGGTGGCCCAGCGCGCGCGCCGTCCCGGTCACTTTCGAGGTGAAGAACAGGTCGCGGCTCAGGAGCAGCCCCGGCGGTTCCAGGCCCTCCGGCGTCGGTGCAGTTTCGTTCGTCATCGGGAGAGTTGCGTTCCGAAGTGGGAATTAATCCAGGGGGGCGTCAGGGCGTCGAGACCCGCGATCAGCGCATCGGCCCCGGCGTGTCGCAGCTCGTCGGCGGCGTACGTGTGCAGGACACCCACGGCCCACATCCCGGCGCCCTTGGCCGAGGCCACGCCGGCCAGGCTGTCCTCGATCACCAGGCAATGCTCCGCCTCGAGGTCCCGCAGGCCCGCCCCGCGCAAGCAGCGCAGGGCGTCGAGGGCCAGCAGGTATCCCTCGGGATCAGGCTTGCAGCGGGTCGTGTCCTCGGCCGAGACGATGACCGCGACCCGGTCGCGGCAGCCGATTCGGCCGAGGGCGAACTCGATCTCCGGGCGCAAGGCCCCCGAGCAGATCGCCAGAGGCCAGCGCCCGGCCAGCGCGGCGAGACAAGCGGCCGCGCCGGGAAAGAACCGCAAACCAGACTCGGCGACCGCGACGTAGCGTTCGGCCTTCCGGACGATGAGCTCCTCGATCCGATCGCGATCGAACGGCTGGCCGGCCTCGCCGAGCGCGGCTTCGAAGCAACCCCGGTCGTCGTAACCGAGGTAGCGCTCGTGATACACGCGCGCGCTCAGCGCGATGCCTTCGCGGCCGAGGATCTCGCGGAACAGCTCGAAGTGGACCTGCTCATCATCGACAAGGAGGCCGTTGAAATCGAAGATCACCGCCCGGATCATGCCGTGCCGCATCCGTTCCCGCGCGCGCTCGCGGACTGGATGAAACGTCCCCGTCGACTCCGACCGCTCAGATCGCCTCGGGACCACGCTCGCCGGTGCGGATTCGGATGCAGTCGTCCAGCGGGAGGATGAAGATCTTGCCGTCGCCGATCTTGCCCTCGGGTCCGCTCCGGCCCGCCTGGATGATCGCGTTGACCGTCGGCTCGACGAAGTCCTCGTTGACCGCGATCTGGAGTTCGATTTTCCGGAGCAGGTTCACCGTGAATTCGTGCCCGCGGTAGACCTCGGTATATCCTTTCTGCCTCCCGAAGCCCTGCACGTCCATCACGGTCAGGCGGAACACCTCGACGTGGGACAGAGCTTCCTTGACCGCCTCGAGCTTGGTGGGTTGGATCAGCGCGATAATCAGTTTCATGAGATACCCATTCGCTTCGACGCCCCAATCCCCGACAAAGTCTCGAACGACGCGCCGTCGGGGCGATGGACTGTCGGATGGCTAAAAGGAAGGCTCCCTGGTCGTCACTATTGTCCCGGAATCCGCCCGTCCGTCAACAACAAAACGGCCGAAGCGAGAGTAGCTCCTGTGCTCCGTTTGGTGAAATCGGGTCGGGACCACGGTGCGGACGATCCCCACCGCCGACTTGCAAAATCAGTCCCTCTCGTGGTTTCCGTCGCGGTCCGCACCGCGGACCCGACCCGAGCGGCAAGGATGAATTCCGACCATTTCTCTGGTCAGCGGATAATTTTGGTTTTCTCGCCCGGCGGGACAGACTCTTTGACTCGCCTCGCCAGGTCGCGTGCGACCATGCCCAGGATGAATCCCGCGTTGCGGGCGTAACGCGGGGCCAGCCGCCCTGGCTCACGCCAGAGCCGGTAGGCCCATTCCAGCCCCAGCGCCTGGAGCCGGCGCGGAGCGCGCGGGACCACCCCGGCGGCGAAGGCCAGCGAGGCCCCGACTTGGACGCAGAGTGGGAGACCGAGCGCATCGCGATATTTGGCGATCCAGACCTCCCCCTTGGGTTGGCCGAAGGCGACGAACAAGATGTCGGGTTGGGCCGCACGGATTCGTGAGAGGAGCTGGACGAGTTCCTCGTTGGAGGGCGCCTGAAAGGGAGGGGATTCCGTGCCGACGATCCGGAGCCCAGGGTAGAGGGCCGACAGCTTCCGGGCCGCCTCCTCGGCAACGCCCGGGGCCCCCCCGAGCAAGAAGATGCGGTAACCTTTCTGGGCCGCCCGCTCGCACAGATCAAAAATCAGGTCCGAACCGGCGACCCGCTCCGGCAGCGGCGTCCCCTGCCACCGCGCGGCCCAAACCAGAGGGGCACCATCGGCCACGACGAACGCCGCACGCGCGTTGATGGCCCGCAGTTGGGGGTCCTCCTTGGTCAACATCGCATAGTTGGTGTTCGCCGTGATAAAGAAAGAGGACGGCCCGCCCGTCTCGACCAAGTCCATCGCGGCCTCAACGGTTTGGGGCCGGGTCATCGGCGCGAGCGGAAGACCCCAGACACACACTGGTTCCTTCATTGGAGACCTCTTTTGTAGGGTCCGCGGTGCGAACCGCGACGGAAACCACGCGAGGGACCGACCTGGCGAGTCGGCGGCGGGGATGGTCCGCACCGCGGACCCGACCCGATTTCACCAAGCGGAGCCCAGGAGCCAATGCCCATCGGTTGATTCAGCAGCCGCAGTGTGACGAGGGCAAACGGGAACGTCAACGGCTAACAGGGCCGTTTCCAAAGTAGGCGACAAACTCGGAAAGTAGGCGACAAACTCGGCCGGACTGGTCCCACCCGGGGCATGGGGTTTGCAGCGCTTAGCGATCGTCAATGGCTTGATCCCCGAATGATTTCGTAGAGGAGGGGTCACTTCGATGAGCAGACGATACTTTCTGAACGTCGGATCAGGAGCGGCCCTCATGCTGGTGGGCCTGGCTGCAGTCATCACGACGGGAGCGGAGCCGGAGCAAGATCGACGCCCGAGTCCAACGGCTCCTCCCGACGCCATCGCCGACGCCCAGACGCCCCGCCCGGTCTCGACCCAGCGGGTCGAGCAGCAGAAGACCGAGCACGACCGATCGGACAGGTTCGCCGCCCCGAACGCCATGCCTTCGTCGAAGGCGTTCGAAGATCAGCCCGAGAAGGGCCAGATCCAGGGGTTCGATTTCTATCGCGACCCGCTGAACGCCAAACGGCCGATGCAGTCATCCGAGGAGATCATGCAGGCCGACATCGCCATGAAGCCGAAGGTCATGGCGACCCAGCGGAAGTTGTTGGAGAGTCGCTATAACCTGGAGCCGAAGCTCGATCTTGAGGCCAAGATGTCGCGGGGCAAGCCGCTGTGCGTCGGGCCGACGGCACGGCTGGCCCAGGGGATGGATTGGGACCGGCTGGCCAAGATGAGCCCCGAGGAGATCCGTCGGGCCGGCCTCTTCCCCTATCCGTCGCTGCCGCACCCCAAGCAAACCCCGGGGGGCCAGGTCTTTCCCCCGATGCAAATCGCGATGTTCCCCCGGCTCGAGCGGTTCGACGTCGACTTCGACCTGCCCGAGGCATTCCTGCCCGAGTTCCCGCCGGCCCTCTTCCTGTCGAATCGGCCCGAGCTGGGCGACGTCTCGCGCGGCGAGGTCGTCTCGATCAATAACTACTACCGGCTGTTCAAGGACATCCTCACCCCCGTCCAGCTCGACGGCCTGCGGATGCTCCTGACGCCTTTCCCGCAGGAGGAGTTCAACCCGACCGACGACCGTAAGAGCGCCCAGCCGAGCCTGGGGGTGACGTGCCTCGATTGCCATATCAACGGCCACACCACCGGCCAGTTCCACCTCAACCCCGACGACCGCCCCGAGCAGCGGCGGTTCCGCCTGGACACGACGAGCCTGCGGGGCATGTTCAACCAGCAGATCCACGGCTCGAAGCGGAGCCTGCGTTCGGTCGAGGATTTCACCGAGTTCGAGCAGCGCACCGCCTACTTCAACGGCGACGAGATCCACGCCATCAAGAAGGGGATGAATATCCTCGACCGCATCCCGGTCTCCCACATGGCCCAGATGCAAAACATGTTCGACTTTCCCCCCGCGCCCAAGCTGACCCCGCTCGGCCGGCTCGACCCGTCCAAGGCGACCGAGCGCGAGCGGCGCGGCGAGCAGGTCTTCTTCGGCAAAGGGCAGTGCGCCGTCTGCCACCCGGCCCCCTTCTATCTCGATAATCAGATGCACAACCTGCACCTGGAGCGATTTGTCAGCGAGCCGGGCGACGGCCCGATCAAGAGCTTCACGCTCCGGGGGATCAAGGACAGCCCGCCCTACCTCCACGACGGCCGCTGCCTGACCCTGGAAGACACCGTCGAGTTCTTCAACCTGGTTCTCGGCCTGCGCCTGACGCCGCAAGAGAAGACCGACCTGGTGGCCTTCATGCGGCAGCTTTGAGGTCATCCAGGGAGCATCACGCAAGCGACACTTTTTGTTAAACATTGGGGAGAGATCCGGGCATGAACCACGACCGGGTCTCTCCTTGGATATTGTTCTCAAGTACTTGGCTTCAAAAGGTTTGCTTCAAGTCACCGGGGCCGAGAGACCCCGTCTCCCGGCCGTTTTACCGAACGAACCGAATCGACTGGCTCCGCACTGTCACCGACCGGAATTCGTGGGTTGGCGTGGGCGTACCGGCGATGATCTGGGAGGGGCGAACAACCTTTCGGCGGGCGTTGTTCGGGAGTGGGGATTTCGGCTAAACTTGGGGAAAGGAAGCCATGCCGAGGCCGGCCGGGGCCCGTGGTGCCAGGGGAGGGCCGGGGTGCGCTGGCCGGGGAGATCTGCGTTCATGTCGTCGAGTTGCCGCCGCTGGGTCGCTGCCATCGCGTTGCTGTTCTGCCTGGGTGGGCCCTGGCTCGCCCCTTCCCCTGCGCAGGAGACCGCCCCGGCGGGGGCGGAGGCGGTCGAATCCGCCAGCGTCCACGTCCCCCGGGTCGAGGCCTCCGAGTCGTTCTTCCACTGGATGATCCGCGCCTCGGGACCGATCGGCTTGGTGATCGTCGCGATGTCGTTCTACCTGATCGCGCTGGTCTCGTGGATGGCGCTGCAATACCGCAAGG
>JBKOZB010000226.1:0-4087 GCA_046744225.1 Planctomycetota bacterium
CTTCGAGCCCGAGACGTCCGACGCGCTCGGCTTCGGCTTCCGCTGCGGCTTCCTGGGCATGCTCCACATGGAGATCGTCCAGCAGCGGCTCGAGCGCGAAAGCAACCTGGCGCTGGTGCAGACCGCGCCCAACGTCACTTATGAGATCGTCACCGTCAAGGGCGAGACGCTCCACATCTCGAACCCGACGCGCATCCCCGACGCGGGCGAGATCGAGGAATTCCGCGAGCCGGTCGCCCGCGTCAACTTCATCCTGCCCTCCGATTCGATCGGCGCCATCATGCAGCTGTGCGAGGATCGGCGCGGCACGTATCTCAAGACCGAGTACCTCACCCCGACGCGCGCGATCCTGTCGTATGAGCTGCCCCTGGCCGAGATGATTTACGACCTCTACGATAAGCTGAAGAGCGCCACGCGCGGCTACGGCACGATGGATTATGAGCTGCTCGGTTTCAAGCCGAGCAACCTGGTTCGGCTCGATATCCTGGTGGCCGGCGAGCGGGTCGATGCGCTCTCGATTGTGGTCCACCGCGACCACGCGTACCGGCGGGGTCAACGGCTGGTCAAGAAGCTCAAGGGGGAGATCGAGCGGCACCAGTTCGAGGTCGCCATCCAAGCGGCGATCGGCAGCAAGATCATCGCCCGCGAGACGATCTCGGCCCTGCGCAAAAACGTGACGGCCAAGTGCTACGGCGGCGACATCACCCGGAAACGGAAGCTGCTCGAAAAACAAAAAGAGGGCAAGAAGCGAATGAGACAAGTGGGGAACGTCGAGATCTCGCAGGAGGCGTTCCTTTCGGTTCTCGACGACAGCGATGATTGATCCCTATTTCAGGAAAAACCTGCGCGGTTGGCGATCTATATGGTAGGACCGACTGAAGTCGGTCCAGTATCCTGGTATGAATGGAATTCTGGACCGCCTGAAGTCGGGTCCGTGTTGAGCGGGGTTTGAAGCCTCTTTTCCTTAGGGCCTGCGGTGCGGACCGCGCCCCGGAAGCCCGGTCCGCACCGCAGACCCTACGAAAGCTAAACACGTACGAAGACGGTCCTACCAATCGGGATCGCTCGGCGTACGGTATTGCGGAACGAGGCGATCTCACACCGCAGCGCAGGTCCTTCGACCATGAATCCAGCCACCGAGGCCCCGTCCGACGCTCGCGAACCGACACTCCGGTCGGGTCTTGCGCGTCAGGCGGTCGAGTTCCTGGTCGTCCTGAGCCTCAGCATCCTGATCTTCCGGACCTTCGCTGCCGAGGCGTACATCGTGCCCACCGGCTCGATGGCCTCGACGCTCCTGGGCAACCACGAGGAGGTCGTCTGCCCCAATTGCGGGACGCGGTTCACGCTCGGGCTCGATGAGGACGGGCGGGCCGGGCGCGCGGTCTGCCCGAACTGTGGCCAGACCGACTTCGGACGCGTGCCGTCGGTCGCGTGCGGCGGCGACCGGGTGCTCGTCCAGAAGTTCCTTTACGACCTCCGGCGCCCGCGGCGATGGGAGGTCGCGGTCTTCCACTACCCGGGCGAGCCGTCGCAGCCCTACGTCAAGCGGATCGTCGGCCTGCCGGGCGAGGCGGTCCAGATCGTCGGCGGCGACGTCGTGATCGACGGCCGGGTCGCGCGCAAGTCGTTGCGGGAGCAGCGGGCGATGCACGTGCTCGTCTTCGACAACAACCACGTCCCCTCCGACATCAACCGCTACCCGCGCTGGGTGTTGCGACGGGGGCGGCCGAGCCACGGGCTGGCCAGCGGCTGGCGCGCCGAGGGGACGCGATTCGTCCACGAGCCGACCGATCCCGCCGCCGACCCGATCGACTGGCTCGAATACCTCCACTGGCAGCCCGAGCAGGCCCGATACGCGCCGGTCCACGACTTCAACCCGTACAACGGCGGCGAGCTGCGCGGGGAGAACCGCATCGCCGACCTGATGCTCGAAGCTCGGTTGGACCTCGGCGCCGGGGTCCGGTCGGTCGTTGTTCGGATCGACTCGGGTTCCGATCGGTTCGTCGTCACGCTGCCGGTCGAGGACGTGGCGCCGATCGAGGTCCGGCGCAACGGTCGGCTCCTGATTCCGGATCATCCGAAGGCTGGCCTGGCGGCGACCTGGATGAGGGCCCGCCCAGTTCTGCTCGAAGCGTCGGTGATGGATCGGCGGCTGATGGTCGCGCTTGACGACGAGCCACTCTTCGACCCGATCGACTACGAGAACCCGGCATCCGGGCCGGAGGCGGGAGAAAGCCCGGTGGCGCTCGGCGTCCGGGGCGGGAGCCTGACGGTCGGCGACCTGCGGATCTACCGCGACATCTACTACACGACCGCCCTGGCCAACATCCCCCGACGCCCGTTCGGGGTCGATTCCCCTTACCTGCTCGGACCCGACGAGTTCTTCGTCCTGGGCGACAACAGCCCGGTGTCGAACGACTCCCGGTTCTGGTCAGCCAGCCCGGTCGTTCCCGGCGAGCTGTTCTTGGGCAAGCCGTTCCTGGTCCACCTGCCCGGACAGGTCGTGCCGCTCCAGGTCTTCGGACGATCGCTTTATTGGGTTCCCGATCCTCGCGAAATTCGGTACATTCGATAGGATTGCCGCGCGGCCCGGGCGAGGGGGTGGGCCGGGATCTCGGACGATGATGCCTGCACGTTCCCTTCACTCGTGAGGAAAAGAGCCCGATGATGAGACGGACCTACGCCACTCGCCACGACGTGCTGGGTTCCGCTCCCAACCGCGTGCAGACGTCCCAGGCCGACGCGAACAAGCCCGAGCAGAAGGAAGGCTACCGCGAGACGGTCGAGGCGATCGTCGTCGCGATGATCCTGGCGCTCTTGGTCCGCGGCTTCGAGGCCGAGGCGTTCGTCATCCCGACCGGTTCGATGGCCCCGACTCTCATGGGCCGGCACAAGGAGATCACCTGTCCCCAGTGCGGCTTCGTCTACACGGTCAACGCCTCCGAGGAGGTGGAAGGCTTCCCCGGCGCCACCCTGCACGGCCGGCGAGTCTTCTCGGGCATCTGCGTCAATTGCCGGTTCCAGGCCCGCATTGACAACGCCCCAAGCTTCAAGGGCGACCGCATCCTCGTCATGAAGTTCCCTTACGACATGCCCTTCCTGCCGGGGGCTTCCTCCCCCGCGCGCTGGGATGTGGTCGTCTTCCGATACCCCGAGGAGCCCGAGGTCAGTTACATCAAGCGGCTGGTCGGCCTGCCCGGCGAGGTGCTCAAGATTCATTTTGGGGACATTTACATCAAACCGCCCGGCGGGAAGGACTTCCGCCTCGAACGAAAGCCCTTGCTGCACCAGCAGGCGATGCAGATGACGGTCTACGACGACCGCCACCGCGCCGCCGCGCTGCGCGAACGGCCCGAGTGGCGGCGCTGGGCTTCAAAGGCGGGCTGGCGTGAGGAGTCGCCCGGACTGTTCACCGTCGCCCCCGAGGCCAGCCCCGATGGGGCCGAGCTGCGTTACCGGCACCTCGTCCCCGACCCCGAACAGTGGGAGGCAATCCTCACCGACCTCCCCTTGCCCCGCCCCCCGCGTTCCACACTCATTACCGATTTCTACTCGTACAACACGAATCTGACGGCCGAAAGCTCCAGCCTGACCGACTTCTCGCGCCTCGACCAGGAAGGGGGGTGGCTGCAGCCGCACTGGGTCGGCGACCTGACGCTCTCGGCCAAGCTGAAAGTCAAGGCGTCCGCCGGGGTCGTCCGGTTCGAGCTGATCGAGGGGGGCGTCGCCAACCGTTGCACGATCGATCTGGCCACAGGAGTCGCGACGCTCTTCCACGGCGAGCAGAAGCTCGGCGAGCAACCGAGCGGCATCCGCGGGCCGGGCTCCTACTCGATCGTGTTCGCCAACGTGGACGACCGCCTCACCCTCCTGGTCAACGGCCGGGGCCCATTCGGCGACGGCTTGACCTACGAGGTCGCGGAGTCGCACCCCGCCCCGACGGACGACGACCTTTCTCCGGCCAGGATTACGGCGCAGGGCGCGTCGGTCGAGGTGAGCGATCTTGTCTTGAAACGCGATATCTACTATACCCTGTTTCCCGGCCGGTCGGATTACAGCCAGTCGGGGGAGATGCATTACCCGAAGA
>JBKOZB010000334.1:0-7052 GCA_046744225.1 Planctomycetota bacterium
GGGTAGAAAGCATGAATGTCTCGACCGCGGCACGCTGCCGGTCGGTAAATGCGATCATGGTCATCAGGCCACCCCCGTGGACTGCGGGCACCTCGACGACCATATTCTATTTGTCAAAGAACTTTTTGCCTTCTACTTAGAGGCTATCCGGGAAGGGGCGTGTTTTTCGCCGCAAGTCCTTGCAAGAAGGCTGGTTGGGGCGATTCGGTTTGCAATATCCGCAACTTGTTTGCAGCCAACGACTTCTGGCCATAAGGCCAGGGCTTCCCGGATAGCCTCTCAAAGACCGTCCGGTGAGTGCCTACCCTGGCCTCTTGGGACATTCGAAGGTCGCGGCATCAGGGTGCGTCGGCGCGTCGTCGGACGGATCAGGGGTTCTGGGCCATCCGTTCGCGCGACGGGCAATACGCGGCGATCGCGTCTGCCTCGCCCGGCAAGAGCGCGAAATCCGACTCCGGGTGGAGCGGATTCCGGCCCCGCACGATCGTTACGGGAGTCGAGGGCCATGTCGGTCTTCGGATCAGGTCAGGTCAACGCGCCCCGGGCTGCGTCGGGAGGGGAGCCGGTCTGACAGTCGGGGTGGTCGTAGCGCCGAAGAGTGGAGCGCTGATCGATTTGACCGACCGAGCGGCGAACGAGTACTGGAGGATCGAGTTGATGACGGTCTGGAACGGGGCGGCCAGCCGGTCGATGAAGATCGTGGTGCGGACGATCGGGTCGCGATACACGACGAGGCGGTCGCCCGGCATGAGTTGGTAGTTGGTCGTCGTGTCCCCCGCACTGACGATCGCGGCGAGGTTGACGGGCAAGACCTGCTCGCAGCACGCGCCGGGCGGGGCCGGACGAACCAGCCGGATGTTCTGGGGCGCGGCCGTCGGGATCAGGCCGCCGGCGTAGTTGATGGCGTCGAGGACCGTCTCGTTCCCGGTGATCGGCATCTTGCCCGGCGCGGCGACGTCGCCCTGTACGTAATAGACCTTGCTGTTGTACGCAGTGACATCGACGAACACGCGGTCCGATTCGCGAGGCGGGACCTCGATCAACTCATGCGTCTTCTCGTCCTCCTTCCAAAGGCCGAGCACGTCGTCGGAGATGTACTTGCGGAGGTGGAGGACGATCTTTTCCTTGATCTCGGACGTGGTCAGGCCGGCGACGAAGATCTCGCCGTAGAAGCCGAGCGAGATCTTGCCGTCGGGCCGGACCAGCCGCTCGCCCGAGATCGGCCGGCCGGGGAGCGCCTCGAGGACCTCGACGGTGATCAGGTCGGGGGGCTCGACCACGTACTCGGGCATCGTGGTCTTCTGAAGCTCGCGGGGCAGGTTGGTCTTGGCGATCTTCTCCTCGGGGGTTCTCACCGTCTGGCAGCCGCAGGCGAACAGGACGGCCAGGGCGACGAGCCAGCCGGTCCGGCGGAATCTTGTGCGATCCATGCGACACTCCCTCCCGGCACTCCGGGACCGGCTGAACGCGACCGACACCATGTAGGCCGCAACCCCCCTCAATCGCGTCCATCATCGCGGGCGAGGGTCCGTTTCCTCATCCCAGGGACCACCGGCGCTTCGGTCACCTTATGGTGGCGCGTCGGCTGGTCTTGACACGAGATAAATCGGCAGGAAAACCCCGAACCTCAAATCGAAAATGCGAACTTCGCCGTCAATGACTCCTGGACGAGTAGTAACGGCCCTGGCGGTTGTAATAGCGGTCCGCCGCCGCGCTCGGCCGGTAGCTGCGGCCGAAGTAATGCGCCGCGCCGGCGCCGGGGATGTCGCTGGTGCGGACCGTACTCGGCTCGGCCTGCGGGCGCGCGGCGGTCGCCGAGGCCCTCGGCGAAGCCGGGCCGGGCCGCAGGCCGCTCAGTTGCCCCGAGCCAATCCCCCCCGCCGCCTGCTGCGCCGCGAAGAAGTAGAGCGCGGCGTCCCGAGGACCCGCCTGGGTGAACGGGGCCATGTACGGGTTCAGGAACGGGTTGACATATGGGTTCGTGTACGGATTGGCGTACAGCCCGAGCGTCATCGCCGAGGAAGGAGCCGGAACCGCGGCCGCCGCCCCACGCCCGAGTTGGGCCCTCGCCCCTCGAGGCGCGATCGCCACGCACGCCACCGCGATCGCCAGCCCCAGCCACCTCGCTGCTCGCCGTCGCATCGGCCGTCCCTCCCTCCCTGGGCGCCGCACAGTCGGCCCAATCCGCCGCGCGGCACGGGTCTCCACTCTCCCATCGGCAGTGCGACGCCACGCAGTCCATCCTTTCATCCCGCCAACCAGGTGGCTCATCGAGCTTCCATCACAATCGGGATCTTCCTATTTTTCATCATCAACGCGAATCCCGGAGTCTTTCTCAATTTACCAATTTAACTTGAGCCCGTACCGGTCTTTGCCCGATCGAACGAAGCGCAGACCTCAAGTTGGGCCCGCGCCCGAATCGGTTTCGTGGCGGACCCTGTCGACCGTCAACCGCGAGGCGAGGATGCGGAAGAATTCACGGAGGCGATTCCGGTCGCCGGTGGCATGGGCACTGGCGTTGGTCGTGGGCGTACCGGCGCTCGCGCCGGCCCAGCAGAGCGGCCTGTTCCCGCTGGCCCCGATTCGTCGTGAGCGGGTGCCCTGTCCGCTGGAGGACTCGGTCTACCAGCTCTACCGGCACGAGTATTTCGGTTATCACCCGACCTGCTGGCGGCGGTTCCCGCCGGGCTGGGGCTGCCCGAGCCCCGAGCCGCCGAACGCCGCCGAATCCTTCCGGGAGCGGCCGCTCGAAAAGCCACCGGCTCTGGCCCCGCTCCCTGGCGAGGAGCCTGAGACCATGCCTGGCGCGCGGGAGACTCCGCCCGCGCCGGGCGCGCCCGGCCCGAGTCCGTTGCCCCCCTTGCCGCGTGAGCGGTCGCCGTTCGACATCGACACCGGAACCCCCGGGGCGACGCCGCCCGGGACGCCGCCCTCCAGGACGGTTCCGCCGGCCCCGCCGACCCCGGAGGGCGTGCCCCCGGCGGAGCGAACCAGACCGGCGGAGCCCGGCCCCGGCCCGCTCGAGCCGACGAAGCCCTCGACGGGCCCGACGAGCCTCCTCGAACCGATCGAGGCGCCTGGAACGCCGGCCCCGCCGACCCGGGTCGAGCCCCGCCCGACGGCCCCGCCGACCGGCCCGACCGAGCCACTGCTGGCGTTGCCCGATCCGTCGGCCCCGCCGCCGTCTTCCCCGGCCTCGGGGGACGTCATGCTCCCGATCGCGAGCCCGCCCGGATCGGGAGGGATCAGCGCCGATCCCACCCCCTCGACCCCGGCCCCGCCGGCCCAGGCCACGCCGCGTCGGAGCATGATCGGCACCCTATTCAACGGCCTGCTCCGTCGCCGCTGAGAGTCGCCGCGACCGGCACGGAACCGACGCTCACAAGCCTCCGTGTGGCCCCTTCCAGGGCCCGCGCGAGGCTCGCGTCGTTCGCGCCGGATTGACGTAAGGCCCCTCGGGAGGTTTTCGTTAGTCCGTGAGGGGAGGGAAAAATGTGTCGGCCGATCGAGGACTCGGACCGGTCCACCACCCGAAGGATCTGGGCGTCGCCCTCGCCTACGAGGTCGGCGAGGTACTGCGCGGAACCGCATCAACCGGCTCCTTCCCTCCCGAAACTGAGGCCCCGGTTCCGGGAGGCGGATTTCCTCAGGAACAGGGGAAAAAAACAGCGAACGATCTCCCGAAACACGAGGGCCAGTTCTGGCAGACGGCCGACAGCGACGGGGGCTCGTTCGGCGCGGGGGCGTGTCTGCGCGACCGAATTGTCAAGGATCGTGGAGCCGCAACTCTCCGCTTACACCATCGGGGCGGGAGGGGTCATCGTCCCGCGATTTTCTCGTGATCAACCAGAATGGCTGGCTGCACCCTCGGGCGCACTGGCGCCACAATTCAGGCCATCGCTGCCGGCGGCTCAAGCCCACAACGACCACGCGCCCGCCAGTAACACGTCGGCGGCGATCAAGGCATTGGTAGTGGCGTGCGCCAGGACGGCATCAGAAAGCTCCCGCCTCCGGTACAACGCCAGCGCATAGATCATGCCCGCCAGCGTCCCAGCGAGCCAACGGCCATGCAGGGCCCCGAACAGGACCGAGGACATGAAGAATGAGGACAAGCGGAATTGGCCGGGGGGCAAGTCCCTGAAGTCGGTCGTGATCAGCCGACGGGTCAGGTAGCCCCGGAACGCCAGCTCCTCGGCTAGAGGCGCGGTGATGACCGCGCCGATCACGCGGAAGGTCAGCCAGACCCCAGCCCCCACCCTCGACAGACCTCCCAAGCCCGCCTGCAGGTCGGTCGCCGCGGCGGGGTGGGACGGGGCGGGGCCCAGGGCCAACCAGAGCGCGAACGCCACGGCCCCGACCCCGACCGCCTGCCAGGACCAGGCCCATCGTAACCTGGTCGTTTCATGACGGAAGACCCAGAGGGCCCCGGCCACCGCCAGCACGCGCAGCGGGTAGAGCCGGTCAAACCCGCTCGAGAACGCCCCGGTGAGGGTCGCGGTGGCGACACCGGCGAAGAGAGGGGCCAGGTACGCGGCCGTATGGTTCCCGCCCCCAGCCGGACGGGGGGGCGGGCGGTTTCTGGTGAAGAGCGACCAGTGATGCGAGGCGGCGACCAGACCCAGCCCCACGGCGACGAGGACCAGCCACCCAGCCTGGGAGTGGAACCCCTTGGCCGCCACGTCAGGCGAGATCTCGGTTCCGACGGCCACGAGCGCAGCAATCCTCGCCGCGTTGGACACCCAGATCAGTGCCGTCCCGATGGGCAGGAGCAGGAACGCCTGGGGGAAGCGGAGGTCCCGCCGGTACCGCCAGAAATAGATGCCCAGAAAGACCCAGATCAGGCCGATGCCTTCGTAGCCCGAGCAGGCCGGTGCGATCGCGACCGTGAAGGTTGGGGTTCCTACGATGAGGTCGTCAGGCCGGCAGACGACGTTCGGGTAGATCAGGCTGAGCAGAGCGTGGACAACCCGGAAGGTGGGTCGGCCGAGCGGTTGCCATAGCCCGATCGCGGCTCGACCCGTGAGCCAGGCGGCGGCCCCGGCCGCGATCCCCGTCAACAGCACGCCCCAGCTGCGCTTGGCCAGCGGCGCCCAGAGGCGGGGTGGGAGCATCACCGCGACCCAAGAGGCGAGGGTCGCCAGTCCCATAGCCGCCCAGGCCGCGATCCAGCCGTCCGGATGGGAGGAGGACCTCACCTCTCGGCCCAAGACCGTCGCTGTCAGCCAGAAGAAGCCGGCGAATGCGGCCAGATGGCCCAGGAGCACGGGCCACCGTCGGCGCGGTGGTTTGCGGAGCCCCGACCAACGCCGCATCTCACCGCGCAACCGCGCAGCTCCGACGAGCAGCGTTGCCGCCGCTGCGGCACCACCCAGCCGGAGGGCCTCCGCCGAGTGCCCGAGCAGCTCCGCCCACCACCGCCGATCGCCGTCGAGCGCCCCTGTGTCGAAGCGGACCGAGAGGACCAGCACCTCGGCCACCAGGAGTGCGATCCAGGCCGACCAGCGGACTGACACGGCTATCTCCTGCGCAACCGGTCGGTCAGAATCAACGTGCCGCTGACCAGGAGCGTCACCGCACCGGAAAGCGCACCGGGGTCGATTTCTGGGGCAACTACATGGCCGTTGCCGTTGCCCTTGTTGGCAATCGCCGGACTGCCGAGCGCAATCAAGACGACCGGACCGCTGAGCGCGATCAAGATGAGCAGAAGAATACCAACCTTCCAGGCGATCTTGCTGAACATTAATGCCAGTGCGGTCAACCACCTCGGTTTCATGGGCGCTCCTCCAACACGATGAATTGGGTTAATGACCCATAAGAGTCCCACTTTACTACGACCGGGCCGCAGCCGCAATGGATCTGTGCGCTTTGACGTTGAAACTCCACTTTGATGTTGAAGATTTGCAACAATCCGACAGAAGACCAAAATCTTGGTGATTTTTCGGGTTTCGCCCGAGGCTTGCCTGCAAGGATTTGGGTCGCTCAGTCCCTCACGACCACGAGCGGGCAAGTCTCCGAGGGCCCCTCAACTTTTCGCTTGTTTTTGGACTTCTGTCGGGTCGTTCTGGTGCGAGCAGCACGGGCTGAAGCCCGAGGCCCTGGCCCACTTCACGATGGTCGTCCGGCTCGACCCGACCCGCGAGGCCGCCGAGGATACGGATGGTGTCGCCCGGCTTGAGGTCGCGGGCCATCGTCCAACCCATCCCCGCACCTTTCGACGCCGAGCCGGCCCTGGTCGCCGCCAGCTTGGGAGATCGCTGATCGTCGCCCGCACTCAAACGTGTATCATCTGCAGCATGGTCAGCAACAATGCCAGGACCAGCGGGATGGCGTTGAAGATCAGCCCCGCAACCGCATAGCGGGCGATCAGCTCCCGGCTCCATCGGGCGATCCCCAGGGCGACCGCGCCCAGGGCCAGGCCGATCAGCGGTGGTACGATCGGGAGCATCACGCGCGGGGCCGTCACCCATCCGTGCGCCCTCGGCAGGACCACGGCAAAGGCGAACAATCAACCCAGGGCGAGCATAAATCCCAGCAAGACCAGCGCCTGACCCAGAAAGAACGAAAGGCACCAGTCGGCGCTGGGCAGCAATCGGTTCGTCCGCATGGTCCCCTCCTTTCTTCTCTTCGGATCAAGGGGCCGTCGTTGCTGTCCCACTCAAGGAGAGATTCGCTCGACCGACCTCGTTATCCGGCGCGACACGGTTTTCCATTCGTTATGAACGCGACAATCATTCCCATTTTCAGTATAATTCACGAAATCTGAACCTTCGGGGTTCGGGAAACGAAACAAGAAGGAAGGTCCGCCCCCTTGCCGGATGTGGGTTGTTCCTACGCCACTTAAAAAACAAGGAAATCTCTCCTGTGACCGCCATCGCCACGGACATCTATGATGAGATCGAGGCCCGTCGTGCGCGCGAGGATGCAACCATCCTCGCCCATTACTACCAAGACGGTGAGATCCAGGACTTGGCCGACTTCACCGGCGATAGCCTGAAGCTCGCCCGCGCCGCGACGAGGGTCCAGAGCCGGACGATCGTCTTCTGCGGCGTGCA
>JBKOZB010000168.1:0-2369 GCA_046744225.1 Planctomycetota bacterium
CCACCTATATTCAGGTGATCGAGGAGCTCGGGAAGGCGGATGCCAGCACCGCCTGGGTGATCAACCAGGGCGGCATCTTTGCGACCTACGCGTCCCGCATGCCGCACGAGGTCGCGCGGGCGATCTGGATCGACACGCCGCGGAGCGTTGTGGCCAACACCCCTGCCCCGACGGCACAGGCGGTCGTTGTCCCGGGTGGGTACCGGGTCACGGGCCGCCAGGGCTTCAGCACGGGCTGCCGGCACGCCTCTTGGTTGGCAGCGCATGCCCAGATCATCGAGAACGGCAGCCCTAGACTGCTGGAGAATGGGCAACCGGAGACACGTTACCTGTTCGTGCCAGTCGCCGACGCCGAGCGACTTGACACCTGGCACGTCCGGGGCATGCGCGGCACGGGGACGCACCACTTCACCGTGCATGATGTCTTCGTACCGGCGGAGCGCAGTGCACTGGCGGCCGGGGCACCGCTGGTGGAGACCGGACCGCTCTACCAAATCTCCCGAACGCTGCTGTTCGCCTCGGGCGATGCCGCGGTGGCGCTGGGGGTGGCCCGCGCCGCCCTGACAACATTCTATGAGCTGGCTGGCGCCAAGAGCCCGCGGCGCATGGGCGGGCTGCTCCGCGATCAGCCCATGGTCCAGGCAGACATTGGCCACGCCGAAGCCCACCTCCGCGCTGGCCGGGCCTTCCTGACCGAAGCGGTCCGCGACCTCTGGGCCGCCGTCTGCGCCACCGGCACGATCGGCTTGGACCAGCGTGCGGCGCTGCGCATCGCCGCGACGCACGCCATGTGGCTGGCGGTCCAGGTGGTCGACACCGTGTACAATGCCGCCGGTGCGACCTCGATCTATGAGGGGCATCTCCTCCAGCGCGCCTTCCAGGACATTCACGTGATCAGCCAGCACCTGCAGGCGCGCCGCGCCCACTACGAGCTCGTTGGCCGGCACTGGCTGGGACTGGAGATCGACCAGACGAGACTCTAGACGTCAGGTCACAACGCGGGATTGAGGGGTAGCGCGCGGATCTGAAAGAGACGGGCAGCAACGAGGAGACGGCCGCATGCCTACCGCGATAACGATCGGCGCGAGCTGGGGGATGAGCCTGGAGGCGGCGCACGGGCGCTCTTGGACCTGGAATGGACGTGAGCATTCGTGGTGAACTGTCGCACTGACTGACTAAGGTACCGGAGAGGGATACACATGGCACGTCTCTGCTGGACCCAAAATACTATGAGCGTCGATGGGGTGTATGAGCGTGGATTTACGGTCGAGCGCAATGGCCATGCCATTCCTGGGGTGTTGTGGCAGCCATCCAAGCCGTCCGGACCGCGGCCGCTGATATTAATGGGACATGGTGGGGGCGGACATAAGCGCAATGAGCGCATGCTGATGCTGGGACGGATGTTCAGCATCGACGACGGCTGGTGTGCCGCCGCCATCGACGGCCCTGTCCATGGAGCGCGCGGGCCGGTGACCGATGCCAGTGATCCTGCGTATCGGCAGATGTGGCAGCGCCCCGATATCGTCCAGAGCATGATTGATGACTGGAAGGCGACCCTGGATGCCCTGAGTGCGCTTGCAGAAATCGACAAGACCCGTGTCGGCTATTGGGGTGTGTCGATGGGAACGATGTTTGGGCTACCATATGTCGCTAGTGACCATCGCGTGCGCGTGGCAGTGCTGGGCAAGGCCGGAATGAGCGGACCAAGTGTCGTGCGCAGTGGCATCGACGCGTTTTTCAGGATATTCGCCCCCAAGGTCCATATCCCGGTGTTATTCGTGATGCAGTGGGACGATGAGCGTTTTGAACGCGATGGGCAGCTGGAGTTGTTCGACTGTATTGGCGCACAAGATAAGCGCTTGCACGCGTACCCAGGGCAGCACGCCGACAACGGCCCAGAGGCCTTCGCGGTGCAAGCGGCCTTCCTCAAGCGCTACCTGTAGCGCGCCCGAACTAGTACTGTCCGACTGTACTCGTTTGGCGCACCATATGCGGGCGTCATCGAACACCGGAAGGTGCTAAACTCCGTGGAGTTGTTTGCTATGCACGTGGCACCCTTGTTCAAGAGCTAGACTCCGAGCTGGGTCACAAGAAGGAGCCCGCCATGCTGATCGTCGATGCACAGGTCCATATCTGGGAACACGGTATCCCCACCAATCCGGCCCACCGCCAGATCTCCAGGTTCTCCAAGGACGATCTCCTGCAAGAGATGGATGCCGCGGGCGTCGACGCGGCCCTGATCCATCCGCCGGGATGGGATCCTCAGGCCAACGAGCTGGCGGTCGAAGCCGCCCGCCAGCACCCCGACCGGCTCGCGATCCTGGGGAACTTCCCCCTCGATCGCCCGGAGAGCCGCGCGTTGATCGCTG
>JBKOZB010000252.1:0-8078 GCA_046744225.1 Planctomycetota bacterium
GATCGCGCGGGGGTCGCCCCCTTGCGCGGCGACCAGCCGCCGGAACCGTTCGAGGGCCGAGCCGTCGGCGATCGTCCGGCGGCAGAGGGCGCGGGCCTTGTCGAGCGTCGCGGCGCGCTCACCCATGACGACCATCTCGGCCGCCAGCTCGACGGAGAGGTCCACCAAGTCGGCCGGCCCCTCACCCCGGAGGCAGGCGACGCACTCGGCGACCTCGACCGCGTTCCCCACCGCCCGGCCGAGCGGCTGGTCCATCCGGGTGAGGAGCGCCCGCATCCGCTTGCCCAGGTTCCGGCCGATCGCACACACCGTCCGCGCCAGGGCCCGCGCGTCGTCGAGCCGCTCCATGAACGCGCCGTTGCCCGTCTTGACGTCGAGCACGAGCCCGTCGATCCCCTCGGCCAGCTTCTTCGACATGATCGAGGCCGAGATCAACGGGATCGACTCGACTGTCGCCGTCACGTCGCGGAGGGCGTAGAGCCGCTTGTCGGCCGGGGCGATCTCGGCCGTCTGGCCGATCAGGACCAGGCCGCACTCGTCCAGGACCGCCTTGTACCGGTCGAGGTCGAGATCGACGCGGAAGCCCGGGATCGATTCGAGCTTGTCGAGCGTCCCGCCGGTGTGCCCCAGCCCGCGCCCGGAGACCATCGGGACCGGCACGCCGACCGTCGCGGCGACCGGGGCGAGGATCAGCGACGTCTTGTCGCCGACGCCCCCGGTGCTGTGCTTGTCGACCTTCAGGCCAGGCGTCGCCGAGAGGTCCACGACCGAGCCCGAGCGCATCATCGCTTCGGTCAACGCGACGGTCTCCCTCTCGTCCATCCCGCGCCAGAAGACCGCCATCAGGAGGGCCGACCACTGGTAGTCGGCGACCGCGCCGGTGGCGATCCCCTCGACCATCCAGCCGATCTCGCGGTCGCTCAGCGCCTGCCCTTCGCGTTTCTTGCGGATGATATCGACGGCGCGCATCGGCGCGGGGACTCCAAGCAAGGGGGAGGATCAGACGTCGGTTCCGATCCGAACGTCGGGCCTGTTGTTTTCAGGGCATCGAGGTGCCGAACTGCCGGTCGCCCGCGTCGCCGAGGCCGGGATAGATGAAGCCGACCTCGTTGAGTCGGTCGTCGATCGCGCCGACGTAGATCGACACGTCGGGGAAGGTCTCGGCCATCCGGGCGATCCCCTCGGGGGCGGCGATCAGGGCGAGCAGCTTGACCCGCGAGACGCCCACGGCCCGCAACAGCTCGCAGGCGTGGACGGCCGAGCCGCCGGTCGCCAGCATCGGATCAACCACCAAGGCCACCGAGATCCGGGGCTTCTGGGGGAGCTTCTTGTAATACTCCATCGGTCGGAGCGTCTGCTCATCGCGGTACAGGCCGATATGCCAGACCTCGGCCTCGGGAATCAGGTCGAGGATCCCCTCCGCCATCCCGAGCCCGGCGCGGAGGATCGGCACGATCCCGACGGTGTCGGCCAGGACGCGCCCGGCCGCCGTCCCGAGCGGTGTCGTCACCTCGACGGGCCTCGTCGGCAGGTCGGCCATCGCCTCGTGTGCCAGCAGGTGGGCCAGGCTCCGGACCAGGTGTCGGAATTCGGCCGGTCGTGTGGCGGTCGTCCGCAGCGCCGCGATCTTGTGATGGACAACCGGGTGCGACGATGGAAAGACCAGCGGCACTCACCCCTCCCGGGCCACCGCGACGGAGTGTTTGCTGCCTCGGGTGGCCCACCTTGACCTGCGCCACACGACTCGACCCTGGCGACGAAGTCTCCGCCAGGCCCTCTCCGCCGCCCCGGCGGCGGCTCGGTGGCCGTTCCCGACATGGTACACCACGACCGCACGTTCGCGAGCGGTCCTTCGCCTTTTTTTCGGAGCAGGTTCGACGAGACGGGTAGCACCCCATTGAACCGTGATGAGGGGGGTAACTCTTGAAAAACGCGGGTCCACCGAGCATCCCTCCGGGCATGGTCGCCAAACCGTGCCGCGGGAGGGATACCGATGGACCCGCTCGCTCAATTCTGCCCCAACCCCGCTTGCCCCGCACGTGGACAACTCGGACTCGGCAACATCAGCGTGCATCGCCGGAAGGAGCGCCGTTACCGAGGCTTCACCTGCGGCCAATCGCCGCCACGCGCGACACGCCGTTCTACCGCCTCAAGAAATCCGTCGACCTGGTGACCATCGTGATCACCCGGCTCTGCCACGGCTGTCCGGTGCAAGCCATCGTCGCCGCCTTCGGGCTCGATGAGCGGACGGTCGCCGCCTGGCGGGATCGGGCGGGCCGTCATGGTCAACGCCTTCACGAGCAGGTGGTCCTGCGCGGGCAGGTGGACCTGGGGCACGTCCAGGCCGACGAGTTGTCCGTCAAGACGGTGGGCCGGCGGCTCTGGATGGCGATGGCGACGGCCGTGCCGTCGCGGCTCTGGCTCGGCGGGGTGGTCAGCGCGTGCCGCGACTTGCCCTTGATCACGGCGGTCGTACGGATGGTTCGGCATGCCGCCAGGGGCGTGGAGTTCTTGGTCGGCGTCGACGGCCTGGCGAGCTCTGTGACCGCCTTTGTCCGGGTCTTCCGCGACCCGGTGCGGACCGGCAAGGTGGGCCGGCCGCGGCTGGCGGCTATCCCCGGGCTGCTGCTGGGCCAGGTGATCAAGCACCACTCGGGCCGGCGCCTCGTCGGCATCACCCGGCGGGTCGTGCTGGGGACGGCTGAGGCCATCGCCGCGGTGCTGGCGGCGACCGGCACGGGGTCGGGGATCAACACGTCGGACCTCGAGCGGCTCAACGCGACGGTCCGCGAGGCGCTGTGCCCGCTGGTCCGCCGCGGCCGTGCCCTCGTTCGCGGCGAAGCGGTCTTGACCGGGTGGATGTACCTGGTGGGCTGTGCCTCCAACTTCTGCTGGGACCACGACAGCCTCCGAGTTGCCGCCCCGCCAGGGGAGCGCCTCAAGTGGCGAGGGCGGACCCCGGCGAGGGCGGCCGGGCTGACGGACCATCAGGGGACGATGCGCGAGCTGTTGAGCTACACGATTCCCTTGCCGCCCTGGGTCGCCCCCAAGCGCCGGGGTCGGCCGCCGAGGCAATTTCAGGCACCCGTGCCGGTCACAACATGACCACGGTTCCCTGTGGTGCTACCGACGAGACGTTCGGGCCGTGTTTTTTTCCGAAATTGGAGGCGAGTGCCCTCTTGGCAATGAGACGACCGAAGCCCTACCCTGAAATCAATCGCGGGCCGCGCGTGCTGACGGAGGAACGGTCCTGATCGATTCGTGGACCCGGGCGAGGAATAACCATTTCGCGGTGAGAGACGGACGTGATGGCAAAACCAGATCGGTCGATGATCGGCAAGATCTGCGTGGTGACTGGGGCGACCTCGGGCATCGGGCGGGTGACGGCCCGGGCGCTGGCCGAGCGGGGCGCGTCGGTGGTCGTGGTCGGTCGGAGCCGCGAGCGTTGCGAGGCGACGGTCGAGACGATCCGACGGGCGGTCGCCGAGCCGCGGGTCGAATTCCTCCTGGCCGACCTCTCCTCCCAGGCGGAGATCCGCCGGCTGGCGCGCGAGGTCCAGGCGCGGTATCCGCGTCTCGACGTCCTCGTCAACAACGCCGGCGCCATGTTCATGAGGCGGCAGGAGAGCGTGGACGGCATCGAGATGACCTTCGCCCTGAACCACCTGGCCTACTTCCTCCTGACAAACCTGCTGCTCGACCGCCTGAAGGCCAGCGCCCCGGCCCGGATCGTCTCCGTCTCGTCTGACGCCCACCATTGGGCGAAGCGGATCGACTTCGAAGACCTTCAAGGGCTCAGGCGCTTCCGCGGCTTTCACGCGTATGCGCAGTCGAAGCTCGCCAACCTGCTGTTCACTTTCGAGCTAGCGCGACGGCTCGAGGGAACCAGGGTCACGGCGAACGCCCTGCATCCGGGATTCGTCGCGACCAACATCTTCGCCGGCAATGGCGCGGTCGGCTGGCTGATGCGAGCCGGAGCGGGGCTGCTCGCGATCAGCCCCGAGGAGGGGGCCAGGACGTCGATCATGCTGGCGACCTCGCCCGAGCTGGAGGGCGTCTCGGGGCGCTTCTTCGTGCATGGGAAAGCCGTGATGCCCTCGAGGGCCTCCCAAGACCAGGCCGCGGCCCGACGGCTCTGGGACGTCAGCGAGGCGATGACGGGATTGACGGCAGGCCAGCGTGCTTGATCCGCAGGGCGGAATTCGCCATCAGACCGTCCGGGGGGAATCGTAAAACAAAGAGACAACCACGGAAGAAGGAGCGTGGAATCCACATCCACCCTCTTTCGCACTCAAGATTGCTGCGTCATAATGGTTTCAAGCGTCGGCCAGGACGAGCCTGTAGCTGTCCACTATTCTCTCTCCTCGTGGCCGATCTGGCGCACCTCCCGACCTTGGCCTTTCTTGGAAAGGACCAAGAACCGATGAAGCCTTGGAACGCGTGGGTGGCTCACCTCGGGTTGGCCGGGGTGTGCCTGATCTGGGTCGGCTGCGGCGGCAACGATATTCCTGATCCCGATTCGGACCCGCATGCCGCCAAGGGGGTGGCTCCGCCGGCCGCGTCCAGTCCTCCCCCGGCGGTGGCCGAGACCGTAACCCCGGCGCCCGAGGCCACCGCGAAACCCGCTCCCGTTGCGCCCGCAGCCAAACCCGAGCCCGCCCCGGCGGAGGCTGTCGCCAAGACCGAGCCTGTCCCAGCTCCCGCCGAGCCCAAGAAGGTGGAAGCCGGGCCGGTCCCCGAACCGAAGGCCGAGACCCCCTCGGCCGCGACCGAGATGCTGGCGCTGGGCAGCGCTCCGAAGCCCCCCGCCGCGCCTCCGGACGTCGATGGCGCACAGGCCAATCAGGCCCCCGTCGCTCCGGATAACGGACTACAGAACGCTCCGGGAGCGGGGGCCGGTGCCCAGCAGCACCCTCCGGCCAATTTCCACAATCCTGTCAGCGCAACGATGTCGTTCCTCGCCGCCCTCAAGGCCAAGGATCTCGACGCGCTCGCCGAGGCGACCGCGCTCCACGCACCCACCGAGGCGACAGGCAAGAATCAGAAGCTCTTCTCCGCGATCCTCGATCAGAGCCTTTCCTCCGAAGACCTGGAGGAACTCGTCAAGAGCCTAGACGGCTATCAGATCGTCGGTCAAAACACCCCGAAGAGCACCGGCCGGATCGGGATCATTCTGGCGAAGCAAGAGGGGACGAGCACGATGCTCCGGCATGTCGAAGTCCGTCACGAGAAGAAGGGCTGGAAAGTGGTGGATATCGGCGGGAAGCGGGAGATGGAGAAGTCGATCGTGATGCCGCGGATGCCGGGATATGGAGTGCCTGGTCACCACCGTTAAGGCTCTATCGCGTCTCGAATTGCTTTTCTGCAAGATTGTTGAACCCTGTGTGTAACTTTTTCCGGCCCCCCGGCCCAGAAAAATGTACCGGGGACTGATTTTTTCTCAAGTTATCGGCTTGAACTGCCGGACGGTGCCGGCTTTTTCCGGATTCACGGCCCTTGGCCCCGAACCTGCATGATCCGGAGATTCGTTCTAGGATTCGCCGCTTACCAGCCAAGGTCCAGACAGTGCCCAAGGAGGGAGCCTGTATGGTTTGGTCCAGCTTGCGTCTTTGCGGGATGCTCGAGTTTGCCGTGATGCTGTTTCAGGTCTTCGGGGTGGTGGCGCTCTGCGTCCACCGGCTGCTGCCAGAGACGCGATGGGCCGAGCGGGGGAAGAACGGGTATATCCTCGCGCTGATCGGCCTGGGGATCGCCGGGGCGCTCTGCGGCCCGTATGACTCGGAGTTCGCCCTGTTCGCCGGAGGGACCATGACGGTCCTGCTGATCGGCATGACGATCGGAAGCGGCCCGGGCGAATCGACCGGAACGACGCGGGGTCGGGTCGTCGCCGAGCCGAACCTGGCGAGCTGAGAAATTTGACTCGTCGTAACGTCGCATCATATCAAGCCTTTCTTCAACGGGGCCGCTCGGCCCCGATTTTTTTTTGCCCGGCGATTTGACCGCCCTTCGAACGCGCGCCATAGTTTCGGAGATGGCAGACTGGCTCGCTCCCGCTCCCTTCACGACAGGCATCCCACCGGTCTGTTCGATCCCCTCGAGTCTCAAATCCATGCGCCGGGATGCTCCCCGCCCCGCGAGGTTTCGGAGTTCGGGTCGTGTTGCGCCCGTCGGTTGGGATCAACGGGGATTCCGTTTCGGAAACGAGTCGCGACGGACGAACCCCCGACCTGAACGACGCGTCCCGCACGCCGTTCGCTCCGAGGTCGAGTCGGTCCCTGGCGGGAAGAAGGATATACCCATGATAGTTCAACTGAAACGGATTTCAACCGCGCTCGGCTTCCTGGCCGCGACCGCGGCGGTGGCCCAGGCGCAGGGGATCGTCCCTAGCTCCAATCAAGCGATGGCCAACGCCGTGGCCAGGTCGTTGGGGGCGAGCCGGGCCCTCTCGGGCTACCAGATCGAGATCGAGACCCGTGACGGCTTCGTCACTCTGACCGGGTCGGTCGCCACGTCGGCCCAGAAGTCTGAGGTGATCGGCCGCGCCCAGCAAGTCGCGGGCGTGACCGGGGTGATCGATCAGATCAAGGTCGTCGGCGATGTCCGGGTCCAGCCCGTGCAGTACCAGGTGGCCCTCGGCGGTCGGCGCGTCTTCGGCGGTGCCGGGGGAGGCGTCGGCGGTGGCGACGTCATCTACGACGGCGCCCCAGTCGTGAACGGGTCGATGGGCGGGCCGGTCGAAGGCCCCGTCCCCGAAGGTCCGGCCGGCATGCCCGGCGCCACTCAGGCGGCCTCCCCCGGCAACCCCAACTATGCCTGGCCGAGCTACGCACCATACCCCAACTTCTCCGCCGTCGGCTACCCGACCGTCTATCCCTGGCAGGCCTGGCCGAACATCGCCCCGCCCTATCCCTATCCCGAAGTGCCCCTCGACTGGCGGGCGGTCACCCTCCGCTGGGATGACGGCATCTGGTGGCTCGACTTCAAGAAGAATTACACCCGTCCGTTCTTCACCCCGTATCCGTTCGGCATCTTCGCCTACTGAGACGGGCCAAGTCCCGCGTTGGTGCAGGACGTGATGCCTGAGGGCCGGTTGGAGGCGATCCAGCCGGCCCTTGCCGTCTCCGAGCCACGGATGCAAGAGGAACTTGCCGCTACCGTCGAGGAATTCTTCACCGCCCGCGTCTTCCCCGTTCGATAACTAGACCACATGGACCGGTCCCACCGATCCGGGGGACGAACCGTGTCAAGACGCATGGATCGGCTAGCTACCAGCGCCGATGTCCACGTCCCGGAGCAAGGCCGGTGAGGCTGGAGCGCCTCCCGCGCGTTCGCGCAAGTTCCCAAGGAGGGGATATCCCAATGACCCAATCCGCGCGGCACCGGGGCCCGATCACCCCGCGTTGGGTTCGCGGCCTGCTGACGGGTGTCATCATGGCCGTCGTGACCACCAGCTATACCGGTTGTGGCCTGTCGTATGTCTTCCGAAACATCTCGCCGCTCCATCCCACGGGATGGTCGTTCGCGTGGCCGATCCTACCCTCGCAGCAGCAGCGGCTGGAAGAGGACATGCAGCGCGAGAAACGCGATCGCGTCCCCATCCTCGACCCGATCCCCGGCGAGTTCGCCCCGGCGAGCTGCCTCGATCCGCCCAGCGAGGAAGAGGTCTGGAAGAAGGTGCCCAAGTTCAAGAACGGCTCACCGCCATTCTACGAGACCCAGCGCAACAACGTCCGCATCCTCATCGAGAAGATTGGTGAGAAGGTCGATCCGTGCAAGGTGTATCCGCTCGCCGGGCCTTGCCAGCTCGTCCACTGCCACTACAAGTGCACTGTCTACTACGACGAACTGTACTGGTCCGACTACCCGATCCCGTTCAACCATCTGGATCACCGTGTCGAGGTCGTCTACATCGACAAGGACCACCTCCGCCGTTGCGGCGGTCCGGCCGTCGCCGATCCCTGATCCTGCGGTCGTGGACGCGATCCACGCCGCAGGATCGCGGAGCCCCGGACCGCCGGCCGAGCCCTCCTCGGCCCGAGGGGTCCGGGGCTCGACTCGTTCGAGCGAGGCCCGGAAAT
>JBKOZB010000125.1:0-10765 GCA_046744225.1 Planctomycetota bacterium
CCCGCAATCCCGCCTCGCGCAACGCCCGCGCCACCTCGAACCGCCGCGCGACCGGGCTGGCCGGCGGTGGCAGGCCCGGCAGGCGGTCGCGATCGGTCTCGATCGACACATGCACCCGCACGTCGCACCGCGCCGCGAGCGGGACCAAGAGGTCGATCGCATCGGCCACCCGAGGCGAGTGCGTCTGGACGATCAGGCCGTCGGGGGGCCGGTCGAGCATCGCGCCGAGCACCGCGCGGGTGATGCCGTGCCGCGCCTCCTGGGGCGGGAACGGCTCGGTGGCGCTCGACAGGAAGATGACGAAGCCGCCCCGCCGCGCGCGGCCCCAGGCGCGCTCGCGCTCGAAGCCGGCGCGGTAGGCGTCCGACGCGTTCGCCCGCACCTCCAGGAAGTCGCCCCAGCGCCGGCCTTGGGTCACGTGAACGTTGTGCCGCACGTAACACCCGACCCCGCACAGCGACGCCCCGAACGGACAGCCCCGGTACGGTTGCAGCGAGTGCGAGCAGACCGACTCCAGGAACCCCGACGCCCGGGTCAGGATCGATCGGACGGCCGTCGTCTCCGTCTTCATGGCCCGGCCCTCGCCAGCGGTGGCTCGCGTACATTCAATCGAGACGACCTAACAACTCAGGCGGCGTCTGATCGTCGACAAGCGCAAGGCGCCGTGATGGTCGCCCGTCATTCCTGCGCGAGCCGCCGCGCGAGGCTTTGAAAGGCGTCGATCGTGGCCTGCGGCACCTTGGGGAAATTCTCCCAGAGGAAGGCCTTGAACGCGGCGTCGCCCTGGCGGTCGAAGAATTGGAACGAGTGGGTCGCGAAATCGGAGTCGTGCCCGATCTTCCGGACAGCGTAGAGGGCGGCGATCTCGGCGTGCAGGATGTGCATGTCGAGCGCGTCGGTCTGGACGTTGAAGAACGGCCCGGTTTCGGAGTAGCCGCCGAACGTCCCGACCGACTCGATGACCGCGGCCCGGCTTCGGACGAAGACGCGCATCGGGCCGAGTGCGGGGAGGGCCTCCATCAGCTCGCGGAAGGCGCCGTCGCGGAGCCGGACGATCGGCCACTGCCCGCGCAGGGTCTCGACCACGGCCTGCTCGGGCACCGCGAACTTCCGCGCCGCCATCATCGTCATCCGGGAGGGGTCGTCCCGGAAGTAGTCGCGGATCGACGCGGCGAGCTGGGGGTCGAGAGCAGGCAAGGGGGCGGTCGGGGCATCCATGGAGCAACGATCTTCCTTTGTCGAGCGTGTGAAGCACGCCTGTCTTCCCTTGGCCGATGAACTGGCGTGCCTCACACGCCCTACGAGAGGAGCTTCCCCTGGCTTGCCTTGGCCGGGTGGGGATCGCTGTGGCGGTCGTACGGGATGATGTTCTCCCATTCGTCCGCGTCGGAGCGCGCGACGACCGCGACGACCGGCGCGGTCTCGCTCAGGTTGCGGTCCTCGTGGGGGACGCCCGGCTCGATGAAGATGAAGTCGCTCGTCGCGTTGTCCACGACCTTGCGCAAGCCCGGCCCGTACTCGTGCCGGACCCGGCCTTCGATGATGTAGAGCATCGGCTCGAAGTCGACGTGGATGTGGGCGTAGGCCACCCCTCCGGGCGGGATCGTCGCCACGTTCATCGAGAGCTTCTTCGAGCTAACGTTCTTCGACGACATCCCGATCCTGTACTCCATTCCGTTCCAGTCCCGGCAGTTGCCGCTCCCCCGAATGACGTGGATTCCGTCGCCCGCCTCGACGTATTTCCTCAGGGCCTCGCGCTCGTCGAGCATCGTCCTATCCCTCCGTTCGGCGTGGTCGCTCCGCGGCTCCTGTCGCCCCGCACTTCGATCCAGTTTACGCAACAGCGTCGGACGATACCAGCCGCCTTGGGATCACCCAATCCGGTCGAGGGAGCCTGTCCATTAGCGCAACTTGCCTCGCGCGCTCCCGAGCATCTCGGTCAGGCAGCGCGAGAGTTCGGTGTCGTGCCAGTCCCAGAGGCGATCGTGTGCCCGATCGACGTTGGCCGGTGATAAATTCTATGAACTCGGGAAACAGAAGGCGCCGATGGCCTGCACCCCCACCGACCAGGCGATCGGCAGGGCAAAGACCACCAAGAGGAGGCGCGATCGCGCCCGCGACCCATCGAGTCCCAGCGCCAGCAGGATCGCGAACAGGGGCATCACGTCGGTCCAGTAGCGCGGCCCGAAGCAGTGTCCTCCCCACCAGACTGCGTACTTCGAGAACATCAGGCCGAAGGGGATGAGCGACCAGAGCATCCAGCCGACGATCGGCCAGGAGGCGAGCCGCTTCGCGGCGAATGGGGCCGTCGCCAGCGCGACGAGGACCCAGGGACTGAAAACGAACAGGCCGCGGTTCGGGCTGAACAGCGTCCCGGCCGCGCCGGAGAGCAGGTCGCCCGACCAGGGGCCCGAGACCCCGTGCAAGCTGACGTGCAGCCGCTCCAACTCGGCCTGGCCGTTGGTTACCGTCCCGAAGAGCCAGAGATTCCAGCCGATCAGCTCGAGGGCGCCGACGAGCGGGACCGGGAGGAACCAGGCGAGTCCGCGCCGCACGTTCCAGGCCACCCAGCGGGCGATGACCAGCGCGAGGGGCGCGTCGATCGCGCGACACCAGACCAGCGCCGTCACGGCCAGGCTCGCCAGCACGAGCCGCCAGCGGGAGAGCGGTCGGGGCAGGAGGAGCCAGATCGCCAGCATCAGGCAGAGGGCCGCCGGCCCGTGCTGCCAGAGGGCCTGGCTCGCCACGGTCCAGAGATCCGACCCCAGCGCCGCCGCCAGTACGGCGGGCCAGGCCACTCGGTCGAGTCCGAGCCGCACGAGGACCAGGTGGAGGACGACTCCCGTCAACGCGATCAGCACGGCCGCCGCCCGCTTCGCCATCCGCATGCAACAGCCGAACGCCCGGACCGGATCGCGATCCCACCCCGGCTCGGTCATGTCCAGCATCATGACCTGCGACGCCACCAAGGGCAACGCCAGCAGGGCCGGACCGACCGGATAACGCGACACGAGAGCGGGCCGAATCGACCGAGATAGGCCGGCAGCCGGCCGTCACCCTCGCGCAGGATCGGCCGGAAGCGATCGAGGTACACCCCATCGCCCCGGAGGATGGTCAGCGGCAACAGCGCAGTCCCGATCGTGTCATACGTGCCGATCTCCTGGCCATTGGCGAGATAGACCAGCGCCAGACCGACAAAGATCAGCAACAAGGAGAGCCACCCACTCGCCCGGAAGACCGAACGCCCGCCCGACTCCGGCACGCGCTGAACCTCGGGGATCTCCGTCATGACGCGGCCTACCCCATCCTGCGCCCTGTCCCCTTCGAGGAGACGAGGCCCCTGAGACCGTGGGACCGCTCCCAGTCGGGTGCGTGGAACGCACCGAGGGAGTCCGAAGGATCTCAGGATACCCCAACGGTCGAGACTGAAAACCGTCTCCTCACGCGAGGGCGAGAGGGCCAGGACAATTCCTCCTTGGGTTCGATCACGGCCCCGGCCGCCCCGCCACCACGAACCCGAGCCCGAAGCTGCCCATCAGGCAGAGGCCACCGTCGGAGACGAGGATTGCGCCGTTGAGGTTCGCGGCGGCGTCGCTAAGGACGAACAAGGCGAGACTGACGATGTCGGCGATCGTGCCGATCCGGCGTGCGGGGATGAGGCTCCGGAGCTGCGCGGCGGTCTCGCCGGGGAAGAGCCGGCGCGCCCCTTCCGTGTCACCGATCGGCCCGGGGGCGATCGCGTTGACGCGGATCGCTTGCGGGCCCCACTCGACGGCCAGGGTGCGCGTCAGGGCGTCGACCGCGGCCTTCGCCGCCGCGACGTGCAGTTGGCCGGGCGTCCCGCCGTAGTGGAGCGTGGCGCTGATGTTGAGGATCGACCCGCCGCGCTCGCGCATCCCGGCGTGGTAGGCCGCGCGGCAGACGTTCCACGTCCCCTTGGCGTCGATGTCGAGGACCGTGCCGAAGCCATTGGGCGACAGGTCGGCCGAGGTGCAGAAGAAGTTGCCCGCCGCGGCGTTGACCAGCAGGTCGATCCGGCCGTGCTCCGCAATCAGGCGCCGGAGCGCGGCCTCCACTTGGTCGGGCTGCCGCACGTCGGCGACGAGCGGCAGGCAGGGCCGTCCGGTCGCCCCGGCGATCGCCTCGGCCGTGGGCGCCAGATGTTCGGCCTTCCGGCTCAGGATCGCCGTGCGCGCCCCGTGCGCCGCCAGCGCCTCGGCGATTCCCCGGCCGATCCCCGTCCCACCCCCGGTGACGAGCGCCACCCGGCCCTCGAGCAGGTCCTCGCGGAAAACGCTCATGGTCGAGCCTCGCGTGCCTGAAAGGCCTCCGACGCCCCCCGCGCGTCGTTCCCGAGCTCCGAGACCATTGTGCGAGTACGCCCTTGTGAAAGAAATGGAGATCTCCAAGGGACCGAACGCTTTCGCCTCGATTGCATCCTTCAGGTATGATCCGGAGTGTGTTCCGTCCAACATAGCCATCCCTGTGGAAAACCACTATATTCCCAAGGGCACTCATCTTTACCATATTTACTGAACATTTACCTTCGAGTGGGAACGCCTCCGTTTCAGCATGGGGCCTGCTGCAGTTAAAGAAGGGATGATGAGGGGTCCAAGATAGACGGGGCCGATGTGGGATCAGGGGAAGATGAGGGACAGGGACGTGAGGAGCGGATCGAGAAGAGGCGCGGTGTCTGGATGCCGGGTGTCGGGCGGCCGGGTGCGCCTCTCCCTCGATCGGATGACGGGTGGCGAGGGAGCATCATGGGCGGTCAGACCAAGTCCTTGAGCGACTTTAGGGGCTGCGCCTTGATCACGTTGCGGGCGGGCTTGGCCTTGATCGTCATCGGCTCTTTGGTGAATGGGTTGATTCCCTGCTTGGCCTTGGTGGCGGGCTTGCGGACCACCTTGAGCTTCACGAGGCCGGGGACGACGAACTGGCCGGGGCCCTTCTTGCCCAGTTCCTTGCTGATCAGCTCGCTCATGGCGGAGAAGATGCTGGCGATTTCCTTCTTGCCCAACCCGGTCTTCTCGGCCAGCGCGGAGTAAACCTCGGCCTTGGTGGTAGGGCGGGGCGTGCCGGCGGTCGGCTTCTCCGCGGGGGCGGGGGCCACCTTGGCGTCGGCGGTCTTGGGCGCGGCTTTCTTGGCCATAGGACGTTCGAACCTCCTGTACAGAGGGCGCTGTCTCACCTTGTCGCGAACCGTTCGGCCTCCCCCCAGTGAGGATGAGGACCGAGGCTCCTGCGGATCGTTTTCGACGATTATGTCGAAAACATACAGGAAAAATCGGGCTTCTGCCTCGATCGAGGCGATTTTTCCCCGATTTTTCGGCCTTGGTGTCGGTTTCACCCTTGCGCCGCCGGTCTTCCGTGCTTTGAGGCGCGGACTCGGAGGGCCGAACGCGAGGCACGCTCCGGGGCCGAGGGAATACGTTCCGCGTCTCGGTCCCGGGGATCGCGACAGGGCGGTCAGATGGCGACTCGTTGACCTCGGGGTTCGAAGCCCATCAGGTACCGTCCGGTCGCTGAGATCATCGCGACGGTGAACCCGGCGCCGGCGTACGCCTCGGCGCTGCGGACCGCCTGGGTGAAGTCGCTGAACGAGCGGTGCATGTGGAACGAGCCGTCGGTGATGCGGAGCATGATCGTCGGACTGGTCGAGGGCACCCGTTGAGTCATGCGAGTCAAATCTCCCCTGGAGAGGCGCGGGGGATCGGGTTCGCGCCGGTCTCTGAGAACCCTGGGCCAGGTTTGTTCGCCTGACCATCGAGGGATGGCCGCCACGCCCTTGCCTCGGGCCGAATTCCAGCTCCTCCGGCTCTCGCGGCCCGGCGCGACCGGACGGAAATCGACTAAAGATCGAGAAGGCGCGTCACAGCCTCCATGCGCCCCTGGCCGATTACGCTGGGACCCACTAGGCGCCACCCGCGTCCCCTCTCCACGTTCCTCTACCTAGGGATAACTATGCAAAATCCAGGGTGTTGTGACACCAGCGATCCGTCATCTGGGAATCTCGTTCAACTTTCATCGGCAGCATTCGGAAATGTTCGGTCACGTGCCGATTCGTCACACACCGGGCTCAATCTCCCGAGGCGATGGCGGTCTCGCGGCGGTCGGCGGCGCCATGGCGGGTGCCGGTCGCCGGATCGACGACGATCGAATGGGCATCACCCTGGATGCCGCCGATCCAGAGGGTATGGCCCAGCGCGGGGAGGGCATTGAAGGTGGCGGGGGGCCAGGAGGGGCCTTCGAGGTCAGCCGGGCGACGGGGACCGCGACGAAGTCGGGGTCGGCGATCGCCGTGGCTCGGGTGTAGACCGCCAGCGCGAAGGCCATCGCGACCGCCGCGTCCACCGCGTTGCCGCCGACCCAGAGCACGTCGCGGCCGATTGCCGCCGCGTTCGGCTCCTGCGCGACGACCACGTGCTTCGCGAATTCCTCACCCCGCACCAGGATCGGCGCAAGTAGGATCGCCATCCATCCCCAGGCCAGTCGTTGCATCGTATTGCCCCCAGGTGTCCGTGTCGTGAACTGGCCTGATCCTTTACATGGAGGATGGGAGAGGAGATGGAGGATGGGGTTGCGCTTTCCCATCCTCATCTTGACGGAATGGGCGGGAGTGCCTAGAGTCGCGGCCGCGAAGTCCCGGAACTTGAGGGAAATCGATTTCCGGCACGGCCCGATGGCAGTAAGGAGACGCCACACGATGATCGCAATGGAGCGCGGTCGAAGGATTCGAGGGATGGGATTGACCCTGGCGGCGCTCGGGGTCCTGGGGACCGAGCCGGCCCATGCGCAACTACTCGGGAAGGGGAAGGGGGCGGTCCCGGCCAAGGCGGCCCGCCCCGCCAGCCCAGACCCGGCCCGCGCGCCCGCCGCCGACCCGGCGAACACTCCCAAGCTGGAGCTGACGGCGATCCCGGTCAACCCGACCGACCCGATCGCCACGGTCAACGGCGAGGTCATCACCCGCCAGCAACTGGCCGACGAGTGCGTCGCCCGCAAGGGAGAGGAGATCCTTGAGACCCTGGTCGCCCGACGCCTGATCGAGCAGGCACTCCGCGCCAAGAGGATGGAAGTCAGCGCCGCCGAGATCGACCAGGAGATCGACAACGTCGCGATGCGGATGGCCGGCATCGGCCGTGAGGCCTGGCTCCGGACGCTCGACAAGGAGCGCGGGATCAGCCCGGTCCAGTACGCCCGCGACATCATCTACCCCGCCTTGGCGCTGCGGAAGCTCTCGGCCGATCGGGTCCAGGTCACGGAGAAGGACATCACCAGCGCTTTTGAGGCCCAGTACGGCGATAAGCTCCGCTGCCGGATCATCATGGTCGATCGGCTCCGCACGGCCCAGGAGATCTGGGAAGAACTGCGGCGGAACCCCGGCGGGTTCGAGAAACTGGCGCAGGAGCGGTCGATGGACTCCGGGAGCCGCTCGCTCGGCGGCCTGCTCGCCGAGCCGATCACCCGGCACGCCTATCCGCAGTTGGTCTCCGACGCCGCCTTCGCGCAGCTCGTCGACGGCGACCCGAAGGACAAGGACCCTGCGCATAAGCCCAAGGATGGCGACTTCACCGGGCCGATCCAGGTGGCCGAGGCGACCTGGGTCATCATCCGCCGCGAGGGGGTCATCCCGGCGCAGCCGGTCAATCCCAAGGACGAGAAGATCCGCAAGCTCTGCTACGAGATGATTTACGAGGTCAAGCTCAAGGAGGCGATGAACGCCGTCTTCGTCGATCTGATGAGGGCCGCCGAGATCGATAATAAGCTGACCGGCCGCGTCAAGCTCGCCAACGAGGAGATGGTGCAGGCTGATGGCGAAGTGCAGTTGATGGGCCACCAGGAGCCGACCAAGGGCCAGCCTCCGGCCCCCGGGTCGGCCGGCAAGGCCAAGCTCCCCCCGCCGGTCGCCGCCTCTCCCGAGGTCGTCAAGCAGGCCGAGTTGCTGCAACGGCCCCCCGCCCCCGTCAAGAAGTGAGATGCCGCCCGGTCTGAACCACCCGATCCGCCGACCCGCCCGGGCCCTGACCCGGGCGGGTCCGTCCGACCCATCGACCCCCCGGTTGCCCGTGGCGGAGCCCGCGACCATGACGACCGTCCCGCGACGAACCACGCGCCCTCACTCCTGGCTCCTGCTGCTCCTGGCCCTCGCCCCAGCCGAGGGGTGCGGGACCGTCAAGACGACCGGCACCGCCCGGTCGGGGACCGAGCAGCTCCTGCTCACCAACGCCTGGGACTCCGCCCTCCAGAAGGTCGATTTCCGGGCGCTGACCGGCGTCCCCGTCTATCTCGACACGACGAACATCAACGCCGCCGTCGATCAGGGCTGGATCGTCTCCAGCCTCCGCCAGGCGTTGCTGACGCAGGGCGTCTTGCTCCGGGCCAAGCCCGAGCAGGCGCAGTGGATCGTCGAGGCGCGGGTCGGGGCGTACGGCACCGACGACTACGGCTTGCTGGTCGGTATCCCACAGACCACCGTGCCGCAGACGATCACCGGCATGCCGTCCGGCACCATCCCCGAGATGCCGCTCATCAAGAGAAACGACCAACACGCCGTGGCCAAGCTCGCGCTGTTCGCCTACGACCGCGCGAGCGGCCAGCTCGTCTGGACTTCGGGGACGATGCTGGCGAAGGCCAACGCCAAGGACGTCTTCGTCTTCGGCCTCGGCCCGTTCCAGAGAGGATCGATCCGGCGCGGCACCGAATTCGTCGGCGTCAAGCTGCCGCTGACCTCCGACAGCTCGACCGGCGAAGGGGCGAACTCGGGCGGCAAGACGGCCGTCCCCTTCACCGCCTCGGCGATCCGCCAGCCCGCCGCCGCGACCGACTTCGATTCGTTCGCCCCCGCCCCCTGAACGGACCTGACCGAGGGATGGTTCCAACCCCTATCCTCCATGAAGTTTCCTTCGGCCGTCTTCCCCGGTTACAATGGCTCGCGACGGCCCACGACCCGACCGGACCAAGCCTGGAGCCTGGCATGACCGCGCCCGCGTCGATCGACCTGCGCGACTGGATTCGCGACATCCCCGACTTCCCCAAGCCCGGGATCACGTTCAAGGACATCACGCCGATGCTGGCGCATCCCGAGGCGTTCCGCGCGGTGGTGGACCGGATGGCCGAGGCATTCGCGGGCCGATCGATTGAGACGGTGGCGGCGGCCGAGGCGCGGGGCTTCATCTTCGGCGCCCCGCTGGCCCTGGCCCTGGGGGCCGGGTTCGTGCCGATCCGCAAGCCGGGCAAGCTCCCGTACGCCACGCTCGCGCTGGAGTATCAGCTCGAATACGGCAGCGACCGGCTCGAAGTGCACACCGATGCGATGGGACCGGGCCGGCGCATCCTCCTGCTCGACGACGTCCTGGCCACCGGCGGGACGATGCGCGCTTGCTGCGACCTCGTCCGCCAGGCCGGCGCCGAGGTCGTTGCCTGCGCCTTCGTCATCGAGCTGAGCTTCTTGCAGGGCCGGGGCCGACTCGAACCGTGCGAGGTCTTCAGCCTGATCACGTATTGAGGGATTGGGGCATTTCGTCTCGGCGCGAGAGCGCTTGGGCCTGGCGGTCAAGTTCGAGGAATTCCCGACGCGTGCCGATCGGATCAGGCCAGGTGGCGGATGACCCGGCACGGGACCCCGGCGGCCACCACGTTCGACGGGATGTCGCGCGTCACCACACTGCCGGCCCCGATCGTCGTGCCCGAGCCGATCGTCACGCCGGGGCCGATGATCGCCCCGGCGCCGACCCAGACGTCGTCACCGATCGTTACCGGCGCCGCCAGCTCGCGCCCCGTCTCCAGCACCCGCGGGTCGATCGGATGAGAGGCAGCCAGGATCTGAACGCGCGGGCCGAGCTTGACGTCGCGCCCGATCGTCACTGCGTTGCAGTCGAGGATGACGCAGTCGAAGTTGGCGTAGAAGCCGTCGCCCACCCGGATGTTGGAGCCGTAGTCGCATCGGAACGGCGGCTCGATCTCGACCCGCGGGCCGACCGCGGCGAGCAGCGTGCGGAGGATCTCCAGACGGCGGTCGATCTCCTCCTCGGTTGTCTGGTTGTACAGCCGCGTGAGTCGGCGTGCTCGCGTGCGCCCAGCCGTCAGCTCGGGGTCGGAGGCGAGGTACAGCTCGCCCGCCAGCATCTTCTGCTTCTCGGTCTTCTCGATCACGACGTGCTCCTTCCGCCCTCCCCACTTGTTGCCAGTGGCTGGCTGTCATGGCCGGAGCCCCTCGCGGGACGTGTGGTCGGCGAGGATGAGCCTATCCGGCGTGCGGATCACAAGCCAGAGGGGGCCTGGTCCACGGGGCTGGTCGGCGTGTGAGGTTCCCGTGGGCCTCGGCTGATAAACGGATCAGTTCTGCGTCATGCTCTCATGACGGCGAACCTGTTACTCTCCGGGTCAGGGCGGCGGCCGGGCGTGACCGCCCGGCGCGCAGCCCGATCCGCGGCCCGGCGGCATCTTGCCCCACCGGGACACAGCCGCTCCTCGCCCTGGCAGGGCTCAGGCGTCACGCCTAATCCCGCAGCAGCCGCAACTATACTTCCACCGAGTCATTGGGATCGGGGACGGACTTGTTCGAGGGGGTGCCGGGCGCCCCGTCTTCCACCCGTGCCTCGCCCGAGCTGCCGAGGTCACTCCCCGGCGTCTCCTGCTCGTCCGGTCGATCGTCGATCGTCCTCAAGAACCCAGCTCCGTCCTCACCTTTCTCATGGGCCTGATTGTCCGGCACCTGGCCGTTGCAATGAGGAGCGGGCGGTGTCTTGTGCTCGTCGTGATG
>JBKOZB010000123.1:0-11489 GCA_046744225.1 Planctomycetota bacterium
GTTGCGACGACATTAGTCGAACATCGGTCATGACAGCCCCCGTCCACAGGCTACCAAAACTCGTCCGAGTGTCAAAAACGTTTTGCGGACCCACTTAGTCGCTCGGTGTCGCGCTGATCGCGACCGACGCGGAAGGTCGGATCACCAGATGGAACGAGGTAGCCGAGTCGTTGACGGGCTGGACAAAAGCCAAGGTGCTCGGTCGCCAGCTCGCCGAGGTTTGCCGGTTCGTCCACGGGTTCACCCGCGAGGCGATCGATCCCTTGCTCGTGGTGGCAGACGGGACCGAACGAGTGGTCAAGCTCCCCGAGGACGTCGTCCTGATCGACGGGAACGGTTCGGACCGGCCGATCGTCGGCTGTGCCTTCCCCTGACGCAACGTGGCGGGGGCGCTCGCCGGCGCGGTCCTCGTCATCCAGGACAATAGCGAGCACCTCCGGTCCGTCGAGGTCATGGCCAACCAGGCCCGCGCCCTCCGCGAGCAAGCCCAGATGCTCGACCTGGCCAACATCCTGATCCGCGCCGCCGAGAACCGGATCGTCTTCTGGAACCGAGGAGCCGAGCAGATGTTATGACAAGTCCTCCACCTGGACCCGAATCGAACAGAGCCAGCGGGTCTGGGAATCAGACGGGTGTTTCGACCCACCCTGCGCCTCATCGGTGAGGGGGACCGATCATGCTCAGGAACAGCATAAGAACAGCAGGAGTCCAACCCACCCCGCGTATTATCGGCGTGGGGAACCACGGCGGTGTCTCGGGAGCACGTCTCGTCCGATTCCCGGGAGTTCGTGCCGGCCGGGGTCGGCGGTGCTCCCTCGGCTTGAGGAGGCCCGCCGATCCCGGCCGGCACGAATTCCCGGGAAGGCGTCTCGGGCTCCATACCGGCTCACGTGTCTCATCTTGTCCCACAATGTCACTCTGAATCACTCCGTCGGGATCGGGTGGGGAACTGGTGGGGCCGGGGCGCGCGGCCGCGTCTTTCTCGCCGGACATCTCGAACATCGGGTATTTGGAACCCGTTTTGCTGTCGCGGGGCCCTCGTTCTGGGTGCCGCACGATTCGTCTCCGGAGCCTCGCCACGCCGCCCTCATCCCCAGGTCCGCGGACGCGGCCGATTCGGGGCCAGGTGGAGGACTCGTCTAGAGACACTATCGGGCCCGACAGGGCGGCTGACCTGTCATTCTCCAAAACTGGGCTCGTGGATCCGGGAAAATGACTGGGTTGGACGGGTTCTGAGTTGTCAAATCGCTCATGGCCGGCCCAAAATAAGTTTACGGCAGCAGGAAGATGTCCTGAAGAACTCACTCCGGGCAAGGATCGCCCGAAAAGACGACATCCGGCTGGAGTTGCGCCTCGATGGCCGAGGCCTGACCTCGCGACGCCCGCGATTGTTGGCTTTTCGAGGTGGACGATGCAAGCAGGCTGTGTCAGCGTGGGCGTCCATTGGATCCTTCCGGCCAGCGGGGCGATGCCGGGATATCGGCTGATCAGCCGTCGCGGAGGGGGCGGCTTCGCCGAGGTCTACGAGGCGGAGGCCCCGGGCGGCTTCCGCGTGGCGCTCAAGCTCGTCCGCCCGTCGGCCCAGACCCGGGACCGCGAGTTGCGGGCCATCGAGATCATCCGGGCGATCCGTCACCCCCACTTGCTGGCCCTCTTCGGAGCCTGGCAGGTTGAGGGCTACTTGATCATCGGCATGGAGCTGGCCGACCGATCCCTCTTTGACCGCTTCCTCGAAGCGCGCTCGCAGGGCCTGCGCGGGATCCCACGCCGGGAGCTGCTCGGCTATCTGTCGTGCGCGGCGGCCGGGATTGATTATCTGAACGGATATCGGCACACGATCGAGGGCCGGCCGGCGGTCGGCATCCAGCACCGCGACCTGAAGCCGGAGAACATCCTGCTGTTCGGCGAGACCGCGAAGGTGGCCGACTTCGGCATGGTCCGGCTCATGGAGGCGAGCTTCGCCAGCCACACCGGCACCTGGACGCTCCCCTACGCCGCCCCCGAGTTCTTCCGCAAGCAGACGGCTTGCCAGTCCGACCAGTACGCCCTGGCCGTGACCTACTGCCAGCTCCGGGGCGGTCGCCTGCCGTTCCGAGGCAGCACCGCGGAGATCGTGGGCGGGCACATGTTCGGTGCGCCCGATCTGGAGGGACTTCCCGAGCCGGAACAGCAGGTCGTAGCGCGCGCCCTGTCCAAGTGTCCTGAAGCGCGCTGGCCTGATTGCCGCGCCTTCATCGAGGCCTTGCGGTCGCTCGAGAGGGACGAGGAGGGCGCCGTCCCCGACCTCCTCATGCTGCAGGAGCCAGAGGAGCCGGAGGCCCCCGATGGCTTCTCCAGGACGAGCGGGGAGAATGAGTCTTCCTTCGTGACGGCGGACATCCGACTGACGACGGACACCCTGGAGTATCCGTCCGCCTACGGCGATTCGATCGGAGATCGAGACAACTCGCCCGGCGGCGGGGTGCGCGGTTCGGCCGTCGCCGGCTCGAGTGGGAAGGTCTCGGGGCGGTCCTGGGGCCGTTGGGCGACCATGCTGCTGGCGGCCGGTCTTGCCCTCGGCGCCTCCCTGGTCCTCATTCCTCCCGGCCGACCTTTGCGGGCGACGCCGCCGGTTGAGATGGCCCTCATGACGGCCTTGCTCCGATGCTCGGGGGCCGACGCGGTGGTGGGCGCGCTTGCGATCGGCTTCAGCGGGAAAGCCATCCCGGCCGGACCAACCTCGCCCGTTCGGGAGCCGGCGTTCGAGCCCCCTGCGCCTCCCGAGCGATCGCCGCAAGGTCCGGCCGGGATCGAAGCCGAGATGGTCGCCCGCCTCGCCGAAAGCCGAAATTACCACTCCGACGAAGGGCACGCCGCAGTCGAACCGATCCGATTCCTGGGGAGCGAGCCGGTCATCGTGTTGCCCGACCCGGTGATCCTTCGCGCGGGAGCGCAGGCGCGGTTGCGAGTCCGGGTGAGCCGGGGAGAGACCGAGGGGCCGTTGGACTTGCAATTCCGGGGCACGTTGCCCCAGGGTGTCGACCTCCGGTGTCCCACGATCCCCGCCGGCGCGGAGACCGCCGAGGCGGTCGTGTCCGCCTCCGCCGAGGCCACACCGGGTGACTCCGAAGTCGCGGTGGCCCTCGCAGCGCGGCCGGACCAGACCGCGGCCCGGTTCCAGGTCCGCATCCTGCCCGCCCCGGCCAAGGCCGCCTTCGAGAGCGGCCGGGCCGATTTCCTCCGGGGCGCGTATAAACAGGCCGTCGCGGAGTTCACCGAGGCGATCCAGCTCGACCCGAAGCATGCGGAGGCCCATTTCGCGCGCGGGCTGGCCAACCACCTCAACAGGGATTACCGCGCGGCCCTGGCCGATTACACCGAGGCGATCCGATGTCGGCCCGACCACGCCGACTCGCACCTACTCCAGGGCCGGGTCCATCAGGAACTCGGCTTCTCCGACAAGGCCCTGGCTGACTACACCGAAGCAATCCGGCTCCGACCCGGCGACGCCGCCGCCTATTTAGCCCGGGGCCGGGTCCACCACGAGTCGGGCGATTACGACAAGGCCCTGGCCGACCTCGATGAGGCGATCCGGCTCCGACCGAACGATTCGACGGTCCACTACCTCCGAGGCCTAGTCCGTTACCATGCCGGCGATCATGCCAGGGCGATCGCCGATTTCAACGCGGTGATCCAGCTCGACCCGAAGCACGCGCACGCTCTTCGCTCCCGGAGCGAGGCGTACGCGAGGCTGGGAGAGCGCGCCCGCGCCGCGGCCGACCATGATATGTTCAACAAACTCTTCCTGGGCCAGGCCCCTCTCGATCCGAGCAAGCGTCCGACAACTCACCCGGCTCAATCCTCCGAGGCCAAGTCTTCCCGGGCCACCCCGATTACTCCTCGTTTTCAGACACGACGATAAGGTCATTCGCCCCACCCTCAGCATCACCTTGCGGGCTGCGTGAGAGGGCGCCGCCCACCGATGCGGCGCCAGCCCATCCAGAGGGCGTAGCCCAGTAGCCCACCCAGTGTATTCAGGATCAGGTCATCGACATCCGCGGTACGTCGCCCGGAGAGATACTGGAGCGACTCGACCAGCAGACTCAGGGCGAGGCTGATCAGGGCGACCCGCAGGGCGGCCCCTCGCACCTTCACGAATGACGGCAAGAGGAAACCCAGGGGCAGGAAGGCGGCGACATTCCCGAAGATGTTGACTATCATCGCCCGGCCGCCGATGCGGAGGTAGTGCGAAATCGACTCGAACGGCCACAGGTTCAACGCGGCGCCAGGCTGGCGGAATCGGAGCAGGGTCAGATCGAAGAGGACGAGCAGGTAACAAACTAACAGCACCGAAGCGATGGTCTTTCGCAAGGCGAGTCCTCACTGAAACATTCCTGCGGCTCAGGACGACTCCTCACTCCCGGCGTGACAGTCCGGACACACCCTGGAATCCGTATGATAGCATGTGACGGAACTCCTTGCAAATCTGAAATTTGGGGAACGAAGGCGTGATGATTCACGAACTCCGCCGAGCGATACCGAAGGGCACCCGCGTCGCGGAGTGATCGTGATCTTGAATGCCGGCAGCGAAGGCTGTGGCCTGACCCCATGCTTGATTTACCGTTTCTCGCCTGACAAGAGAAGTTAAGGCTCGCGTGCTGGGAGGGAGGTCCACACCCTCACTCCCGGGAGCACGCAAGTCATGGAGACCCGAAGGCCCCCCGATCCAAACCATACCGATCCCCTGTGTCTCACGAAACGCTCCAGGCCCTACCTGCGGCACGCTCGGTGTCCGCAAGCAAGTCCGAAATCGCCAAGTCCGCTCCCTCGCCTCCCAGAAGATCGTCCTCCTCGACATCACCTCGGGCGAGTCTCGCGCCCGGTGCCGGTGTTGCTCCACTTGTTGTCGCAATCACCCACCCGGCATCGACCCCAAGGCCCACTCTGACCACGGCTCATGAGGTCAGATTGGTATGAATGGGGGTCCAGATCGCCCCAACTCTCTTTCCGGATCGTTGTAGAGCGCACGTATGGTGTGCTCCCACCGATCTGACGCCGTGCGTCAACTCGGCTTTTATTTATCAATAGCCCGCCCGACCTTTAGGCTCAGCGGCATCTCCAGCCCGTGCGCCTCGAGCAGGTTAGGGTCGCCCAGCACGTTGCGGGTCAGGCCATTGGCCACGACGCGGCCGGCGTCGAGCAGGACGGTCCGGTTGCACAGCTCCAGGACCAACTCCAGGTCGTGCGTGGCGATCAGCTTGGTGGCGGGCAGGCCGCGGATGAGCTGGATGAACCGGCGGCGGCCGCGCGGGTCGAGGTTGGCCGTCGGCTCGTCGAGGACCAGCATCGCGGGGCGACAGGCGAGCACGCCCGCCAGGCAGACCCGCTTCCGCTCGCCGAAGCTCAGGTGGTGCGGCGCCCGGTCGGCGACCTCCTCCAGATCGACCCGCGCCAAGCACTCGCGCGCCACCCGCAGGGCCTCGGCCCGCCCCATCCCCAGGTTCAACGGGCCGAACGCCACGTCCTCGATCACCGACGTGCTGAACAGTTGATCGTCCGGGTCCTGGAACACCAGCCCGACCCGACGACGGACCTCCGGCGCGTTCCGCGCGTTGACCTCCAGCCCATCGATCCAGACGCTCGGCTCGCTGACACGGGACGAGCGTCCCGCCCCGCCGTGGACGTGCAACGGCTGCGCTCGCTCCTTGCCCGGCAAGAGGCCGTTCAGGTGGAGCAAGAGCGTGCTCTTGCCCGCGCCGTTGGGCCCGACCAGCGCGACGGCTTCGCCCGGCATGATCGTCAGATCGACCCCCCGCAAGGCCAGCCGACCGTCGGGGTAGCGATACGCCAGGTTGCGCATCTTCACGGCCGGGACGGCGATGGCCGGTGCCTCGCCCGCCGCGACCTTCGGTGCCTCGGCGGATTGACCTGCGGGCTCCATGACCATTCCGATGCCAGATGATAGATGGAAAATGGAAAATTTTTAAAATATAGAGTTAACCTAATTGGAATTATTTTTCAACAATTTGTCATCTACCATTTTTCATCAATCATCCCTCCTCGGCCCCGTCGAGGGTGCGGATCGTCCCGTCCCAACCCCGGGCGAGCATGGCGGCGTGGACCCGCTCGCCACGTTCGAAGGCGCGGAGGAAGAGGATGCCGATCAGACCGGTCAGCAGGCCCCAGTCGAGCCGGCCCGAGCGGCGGAACATCCGCGACCGCCGCGCCTTGACCATCCGGTCGAGCTCGTCGGTGAGCACGTGCAGGTAACGATACATGAATTGCAGGCTCGCGACCAGCGCCGGGGGGAGACCCAGCCGGCGCATCGCGACCAGGAGCTTGCGGAAGGGGGTGACGTTCACGAGCAGTAGCGTCGCCAGGAAGGCCAGGCTGTTCTTCGCCAGGATCGTCAGGACGACGGACCCGACGCCCAGCTCGGCGCGCCTCGGGTGCGACGACGCGACCATCACCGCCAGGAACCCGACCAGGACGAGGAACCCAAGCCAGCGCAAGAAGAGTTCGCGCGGCGGCACGCCCGAGAGTCCGATCAGGAAGGTGAGCGCCAGGGCCTCGGCCGCCAGCCAGCGCCAGGCGCCGACCGGCGTGGCGACCACCGCAACGACATAGAGGAGCGTCGCCACCAGCTTGATTCGCGCGTCGAGGCGGTGGAGAGGGCCGTCGCCCTCGCTGTGGCGTTCGAGGAACTCAAGCCGCATCTGGCGAGACCCCCCTGGATCAAGGACGATAGAATGACGAGGCTCGAAGGACCCAATCGGTCCTCTTTCGATATTCGTCATCCGCCATTCCTTCGTCCTTCGCCATCAGGATTTCGTCATTCCCAAGGCCCCCTCGGGGCCGCGCCGGGAGAAGATCCGGGCTAGCCCCAGACCGACCCCGAAGACGACCAGCGTCCCGACCATGCCCGCCAGCGCCGTCGCGAGCTTGACGTACTTCGGGCCGAAGAGCGCCAGCTCATAGTCGGGGATCGGCGCGGCGACCACTGTCGGCGCCTCGCCCTCCACGAACCCGAGCATCGCGCCGACGTACTCTAGGCCGTCGGGGTGCGCCGAGGCGAACGGGGCGAGGAAGACCGCCACCGCCAGCGCGATCCCCAGGCCGGCGACCGCGACCTGTCCCCAGCGCAGGGACTTCGGGACGGAGGCGTCCCCGACCGTCACCTCCTCGTAAACCAGGTCGGGCCGAGTCAGCAGGACGAACCGGAGGACCAGGCCGGTGATGATCGCCTCGCCCAGGCCGATCGCGGCGTGCACCAGCCCTATCCAGCCCAGGACGTTGAAGAAGTCGGCCCAGCGCCCCGAGGCCGCCAGCTCGATGGCGAACGCCCCCGAGGCCAGCAGCACCGAGAACCAGGCGGCCACCATCCCACCGATCAGGACCCCCGTCCGCCCCCCGATCGCGCGTCGGATCGGCGCGTAGATCGCGTAGCCGCCGACCGCGCCGATCAGCCCCATGTTCACGAAGTTCGCCCCCAGCGCGGTCAGGCCGCCGTCGCCGAACAGGAGGCACTGCACGATCAGGACCGCGCCGATGACCACCGCCCCTGCCCAGGGGCCGAGCATCACCGCTGCGAGTACGCCCCCGAGCAAGTGCCCCGAGATCGGCAGAGGCCCGACAGGGAAGTTGACCATCTGCGCCGCGAAGACGAACGCCGACATCGTACCCGTCAGCACCGTCGTCCGCTCACCCAGCCGGCGATCCAGCTTCCGGAGCCCGACCAGGAGCCCGGCCGCTGCCACCGCGCCGGTCATCACGGCCACCTTTGGATCGAGCACGGCGTCGGGAATATGCATAGATGCAGCCCCAGAGGCAGCGTTCGAAACGGTTCGCGACCCCGAAGTGCCCATCGTACTCCAGAGTGTGTCGGTTCGTCAAAAATTTCATACTCCGTTTCTGGAGACGGCAATGGCAAGGCACTCCTCGGGCTCAGGAATGATAGCACCAATCGACGCATGAGCTGTCCCAATGATTCAAGCAATCGGGCGAACGATTGTTCCCGAAGCGCAAGCGGTCCGAAACGTCCCGATAAACAGATCTCGATCGAAAACGTCTCTCTTGAATGGACAGGATGGTTGGGAAAAATGGCTGCCAATTCTGTGTGGTGTCGCGGCATCGCGCAGCAGGTCCTCGCCGCGAAGGAAAAAATTGTCAGTTGGCGGTTGTCAGTTGGCGCAGCACTTTTTCGTTAAACTACGAGGGCGGGAGTCGGGTGTGCCGGAGGTCTCCGCGCGGAGTCCGGCGCGACGATGGATGGTCGGGCGCGGCCCGCGGCACCAAGGAAGCGTCCTCCGCACATAGCCATGATTTTGCGACCCAGATGGAGTTGGATCGAACGCTGGGGGCGGAGAGCCTGGGGCTCCCGGCGGACCCAGCGGCACCCGGGACTCGGCGTCGAATGTCTCGAGTCGAGGTTCCTCCTGAGCGGCTCGGATTCGCCCGTCACCGACCTGGCGAAAGAAATCGGGCTCATCCGCGCCCTGGCACTCGCCTCAACCTCCCAGGAGGACATGGGATCGGGGACGACCCCCGGCACCCCTCCGACGTGCCCTACGGCGGATCTTTCCACGACCAAGAGGGATAACCCTCCGACCCCGGACAACCCTCCGGGCACGGCCACCTTTCCGCAGGACGCGGCGAGCCGCATCGTCAACCTGCCCGACCTGCCCAGCTACTCGGTGGCCGGCGTCCTCAACTCGGCCCAGGCGTCGAACTTCTATCGCGTCCCGCTCGACGTGGACACGGTCCGACTTGGGTTCGAGCTGCATTCGGTTCCGAATGCGGAACCAGTGGCCGAGCGACTGCTCCTCCTCGACCAATCAGGACGGCCGATCGGCGACGCGGTGCCGTCTCCCGGGTCCTCCAGCGTGGCGCTGAGCATCCCCATCTCCCAAATGATGACGGAGGAGACGGGGTTGCTCGTCAAAATCGCCTCCGCGAGCAATGGGCTCGGTCCCTCCTCCTACTTGTGGCTGCGGCCTCAATTCTACCTCTTGCGGATTACGAGGTGGAACGCGAGCGTCAGCCGTTCCCCGTGGGACTCCGGTCCGAACCCTGGGCAGCCGGCGAACGCTTTCCAGGTGGTGCCCGATTCGGGGTCTTTCTCCTCGCCGCCCTCCAGCGCTTTCGCGGAGGGCGGCGTCCCGGTCCTCATCGCTTCCAGCATGCCGGACGATACCTACCTGGCCCCGTTGGGGGTGTCGACAGGCCCTTTGCCCGCGCGCTCGGCGGCCCCGCTGGGTGGGGTGCTCGCCGACGGCGACCCCGTCCCGCAGATCGACCGCCGCGACGCGGCGGCGATCGACCTGGAGCTGATCGGACTATCGCCCAGGGAGCCCGATGAGCCCGCCGTGGCCCTGGCCGACGCGGCGGCGGAGGACGCGACCAAGCCGCAGGGCCGGCTCGCCCCGGTGCGCGGGCCGGGCGGGTTCCCGCTGCTGGCCTCGGCCCCGAGCGTAGCGACACCCGCCGCCGACAGCACCGCACCGGCCACGGCGGCCTCCTCGTCGCGGCCGCACTCCCGGTCGCGCCCCTCGGTCGGATCGGGCCTGACGTTCGCGCTGACGCTCGTCTTCGGCCTGATGCTCCCCGACCTCGCCGCCGCCTTCCAGCTTGCCGAGCGGCCCCGAACGCGATTCCGTCTCGGCAGTCGCGACGACGTTGAGTGATCCTTCTCGGCGTTGGAAGAAGCCCAGCAGAGCAGTCGCCTCGAAGCCCGCCACCACACGTCCTGTATCAGCATCAGTGACGCTTGGATCGCGCGGCGGCCGACCACGCCCGGCGGGCCAGGGCGACGACGCGAGGGAGCCGTTGCGGGTGCTCGGGGAGACACCGGGTGTTTGTCAGGGCGATCTCGAAGAGGAGACCGGGCTGGGCGTCGGCCCAGCCGGCGGCCTGTTCGAGGTCGGCGAGCGCCTGGTCCCACTGCCGGAGCCGGAGGAAGGCGCGGGCGCGGCCCAGGTAGGCGTGGGGGTCGTCCGGGTCGTGGGCCAGGGCGAGCGACCAGTCGCGGACGGCCCCCTTGGCGTCGCCGAGGGCGAGCAGGGCGGAGGCCCGGTCGCCGCGCGCTGTCCCCGCGGCACCGAGGCGGAGGGCCCGATCGAGGTCGGCGAGCGCCGCACCCGGGTCGCCCGCATCCCGGTGCAGCCGGCCGCGCCATTGCCAGAGGCGCGGGTTATCAGGTTGCAGGGCGAGCCCCTGCTCGATGTCGGCCAGGGCGCCCGGGATCTCGCCGCGATGGTGGCGGACCCACGCGCGGACCAGATAGACTTGGCCCGACAGGGGGGCCAGCGCGACGGCGCGGGTGGCCTCGGCCTCGGCCTCGGGGTCACGCAGGGCACTCAGGAGCACGGCGCGAGTCAGGAGGGCCTGGAGCGCGGTGGCATCGGAGATTGGCGGCTCGGTCCGGAGCCGCTTGGCCGAGGCGCGCAAATCGGCCGCGAGGGCGGGGCCGGCGACGGGGAGCCGCGTCCACTGCTCGGGAGCATCGAGCGGCAGCTCCCGGGCGCGGCCGAGGGCCAGCAAGGTCCGGGTCCGGAGCCGTTCGTGGCCTGGGGTCGGTTCGAGGCGGACCGCCTCGGCGGCATCGGCGTCGGCCTCGGCGGGCCGGCCGAGCAAGAGTCGGGCCAGGGCCCGGTACGCCCGGAGCTCGGCCGGATGAATCCGCGCTGGTTCGAGCAGCGCGGTCAGGTCGGCCTCGGCCGCCTCCGCCTGCCCGAGCCGGAGCGCCAGCAGAGCACGGCCGAGCCGGGCGGAGGGGTCGTCGGGCCGCTCGGCGAGCAGGGCGTCGTACTCGTCGCGGGCCTGCACGACCGCCCCGGCGTCGGCGTCGAGCTTCGCCCGGTTGAACCGGGCGGCCCGGGCGTAATCGCCCGTCGGGTCCGAGGCGATTGCTGCTGCGTAGTCGGCACGGGCGGCCGGGCCATCGCCGAGCGACTGGTGGATCAGGCCCATTTCGAGCCGGGCCTGGCTCTCGAAGGTGGGGTCGCGGGCCGATTCGGGCAGCGCGCGGGCGTCGTTCAGGGCGCGCTGGAAGTCGTTGAGGGCCAGCGACCAGGCCCCGCGCTGGCGGTAGAGCCGAGCCCGGCTGAACCGGACCCACGGGAGGTCGGGCCGGAGCGCGAACGCCGTGTCGTAGTGCCGCAGCGCCTCGTTGTAGGCAGCGTCGGTGAGATTCTCGGTCCGGTCGTTGACGTAGGCCAGGTAATACTGGTACCAGTAGGCACTCGGCTCGATCTGGACGGCCTGCTTGAGCCAGGCGATCGCCTGGGAGCGTCGTCCTTGCCGCTCGCGGAGCAGGCCCCACTGGTAGCAGGCCAGCGCCGAGGTCTCGTCCGAGACCCGGTCGGCGGTGGGGTCCGGCGGCGTGGCCCGGCCCGCCCGACGCGCCTCCAGGCGGGCGCGGAGGGCCGTCCAGGGGCCTTTCGGCTCGGCGAAGACGAGCGCCCGGTCGCAGATCTCGATCGCGCGCCGGATTGCCTCCGGGTCGTTCGAGC
>JBKOZB010000069.1:0-4045 GCA_046744225.1 Planctomycetota bacterium
ACCTGGGCGGCGAGGTGAGAGAGACCGACAGGCACCAGGCGGCGCTGGGCCTCGGAGAGGAGCATTTCGGCCGCACCCGGGTCGGCGAAGACGCAGGAGAACAAGCCGTTGATCCGCTTGTGCCGCTCCCGCTCGGTGCCGGATGCGCCGAGGCGGAAGCAGGGCATCGCGGTGTCGATCCGGGTCGGGTCGGCGTATCCCACGCCGACGACGACCAGCGCGGCTCCCCGGATCACGCCCTCTCCCATCGGCCTCAGGGCGAACAGACTCTCGGCGCCAAAGCGGCGGACCAGCTCGTCGAAGTCGTCGGCTCGGCCTTGCTCCCGATAGCGGCTGAGCAGCTCTTCATCCGTCAGCCGCGCGGGATCCTCCGCCGAAGCGACCGATGCGCGACGAGAGGGGGCGATCCCTTCCCCCTCGGCGGTCGACCCTCGGGCCGATTCCCGGCCGTCGGGCCGTGGGAGGGGCAAAGCGGTCCGAACCGACTCGGGATGGGCCAAGAGCGGGAAATGGGGCCACCTCCAAGGATCCTTGAGCGGTTGAGGCCGCAGGATCCGTACTTGGGGCGCGGCCATCGCCGCGGGGGAGGGGAGAGACGGGGAGGAGTGGCCCGGGGTCCGATCGCCGGATGCGAGGGCGCCTGAGAAAAGCCCCGCCGCTACGATGGGTCGCACGGGGGGCTGCCGTAGCCGGGATCGCGTCACCCATCGCGAGCGAGCTGATAACCGCAATGTAGATGGTCCAAGATCCTGGCGTCAACGGCACTCTCCTGGCTCGATCTCATTTCGCATGGCTTCGGTTACCGCAGGCTTCCGGATCCGCGGCGACCACGACGCCAAGCCGTGTGGTCTCCGCCCCCGTCCGCCGCCGCTCACTCGGTTCCCTCACGCCGGCTGCCCTCGGGACCCGGCCCCCCTCGGGCGCGGATCCAATGCCTAATCTCCGGCCACAGATGCTGATGGGCCGACCTTCCAACCAGCATCCCGACATGTTGGAGGGCGACACCGATATCCCCCTCATACCAGAGCAACCTTCTCTCCGGGCTCCGCACCACGCGATGGAACGGCAGGACGGACTGGGGTGGGGCAATCGGGCAGCGTGCATCCAGGACGCTCAGGAGCGGGGCGGCGACGGCCTCCGGCGCGGCACGCCGGCCCCGGACCATCAATCTCCCGCGCAGGAAGAGGTCCGCGCGATACAGCTCCTCCACGACCTCCCGGAAGAGTCGCGCGGCCATCGGCATCTCATCGAGCGTCCAGCGCTCGACACGGAGGTGGGTGCCCAGGGCCCGGGGGTCCGGGAGGCTGCGGACCCAGTCCGCCCACCGGGCCACTCCGAAGGTGATCGGAGCGGCTAAGAAACTCCCCAGATCCAGGAACGATCCGGGAATGTTGCCCGACACGGCCGTCAGGGAGGAGGGGACGAAGCCGACCAGGCGGTCGAGGGCCCCCACGTCCGGGTCGAAATGGAGGGGCGCCCCGAGCAGGATGAGCCCCTGCACGCGCTCGGGATGCAGGGCCGAGAAGATGGCCGCGAGGGTCCCGCCCAGGGAGTGACCGGCCAGGACGGCCCCCGGCCGGCCGGTCTCCACCTCGAGGGCATCCAGGCAATCGAGGAGGAGCTGCTCGGCATACTCGGCCAACCCGAACCCCTGTTCTGCGGCCCCCGGTCGCTCCCACTGGATCAGGTAGACCCTGGCTCCCGCGCGGAGGCATTGCCGCACGACGCTGGCCCCGGGGACCAGGTCCCAGATGTAGGCACGCTTGATCGGCGCCGGGACGAGGAGGACCACCGGCCCGGCGGCCCCCTCAGCCCCATACGCCTTGAGCGTCACCCCGGGCTGGCTCCGGACGACCCGAGATGGGGTCTCGATGGGGCCGAGACCCAGCGCATCCAGCACCCGGCCCTGCCCACGGCGCAGGCGATCGATCTGCTCATGGAGGGCCCACCATCCGCCGTCGCCTGGGATTGGCCAGCACGGCGGCAGAGCCGAGACCGCGTCGTCCATATTCCTTGACCCCGGGATTGTAGCGAGCGGGTGCGGACGGGGCAGCCTTCGATGGGACGTTGGCTCTCTCTTGCGGCTTCGGCTTCTCTCCGGTGGACTGCTGCGTGGCCATTGCGATTCCTCCTCTCTCCGTCAGGTCCCCTGAAATGAGACAGCAGACTAGTGCGCCTGGAGGCATGGTGTCCTAACGGCAACCAATCCGCGAAGATCGGGTGGCCCGGCAGTTCGGCCTCACGACAGGCGAGTGGCTGCCGCTGGGGTCCCAGACCGAGGGCGGCCCGTGTCCCGAATTCGCCGCGCTGTACGGCGCCCGGGAGATGGCGATGGCGAGCGACCCGGCGACGCGACGGTCTGGTTCGACGCGCCGGCCACCGCCGGGGCCCGTGCGACGTTCACGGCGTGCCAGAGAGTTCTTCGAGAAGACGCTTATAACGCGGTGCTCCGCCGATGCTCTCCTGAATTTGGTCATAGAGGCCCATCACGTGCTCGATTCTCTCGGATATCCGACTGAGGGCTAGACTCGCTCCCGATTCATCGGGTGAGGTGCCCGCGAGGCCGGTGCGACCGGCCCCGCCTGCGGTGTCCTTGAGCAAGTTGGTGGCCTGGGCGATAGAGTCTCCGATGGTCGCTTCCAGCTCCTTCGCATAGGCCCGGAGTTGGTCTGCAACGAGGTCAAACTGCGAACGGTCCATATCTGCCTCTCTCCCGTTGCTATTCTTACTCGGCCACGACTGTGGCGAGGTGCTTGCGAAACCAGCCCTCGGCAAGCTGTGCGACTGCTTCAACCGACATTTCCCATATGACGCGAGAGACCTCCACTTCGGTCCCTCGTCTGGGCAACCTGAGTCCTTATTGGACAAGCCCACACGGACCCGGTCAAGCGGGAGCGGCATCGGAGAGACCGATTGCGTCCCATCCTTGACGGGTGGCACGGCCCTCGCGGACTCGCCCCCGGAGGATGTTCACGGACTCCGCGGCGCACCATCTCGGGGTCACTCCTCGGAACGGACAGAATTGCACGCTTAATACTACTTTGTCAGTTACGCAGGGACCCGCTCTGGCACACTCATGAACTCACGCGACAGCAACTCCTTGGCCGCTTCGAGGCGGAGCCAGTCGCAGACCTGGCGATGCACCTCCGGCAGCGACACGCGACGCCGATCCGGCCGAGGGGGAAAAAGCCCGCCGCGGGCGCCCCGGGCGGGCTCGCTCCGGCCGCCGCTGCTACTCCTGCCAGACCAGGAAGCTGTACGCCAGCAGGACGGTCACGGCGTGCCGGTGGAAGCCCTGCCACAGCCGGCCCTGATACTGATCCCAGCCCAGCAGTCCCTTGGCCTCCTCGTGATATTGCTCCACCCAGTGCCGCCGGTGTGCGTACTCCACCAACCGCTCCAACGTCACCTTCGGACCAAAGGTGCTCCAGGAGTACCGCCGCTTGCCATCAGAGGCATCCTCCCCGATCAGCCAACCCGCCCGACGCCGCCCCGACGACGTCACCCGCCAGCCGCGCAACGCGACGAATCTCCCGCGCATCCACCCCTGGCTCCCCTCCCGCCAGGTCACCGAATGCCACGACCGCGCCGCTTGGGCCGCGACCAGGTCATCGGCCCGTCGTGTCTCCCCGCCGCGTCGAGAGAGCGTCACGGCGAAGTCAGCGCGGACGGCGACCACGTAGCGCTTTCGCCGCCGGCGCTGGAAGCCACACGTCTTCGAGGGCGAAGAGATCGATCGCCGCTTCTACGAGCTGTGCGTCCTGTCCGAGTTGCGTAACGCGCTGCGTTCGGGCGATCTCTGGGTCGCGGGCAGCCGCCAGTTCCGGGACTTCGAGGAATACCTGTTGTCGCCGGAGACCTTCGCGGTCATGAAACCAAGGGGGTTGCCCTTGGCGATCAACACCGATTGCCGGGCCTACCTGGATCGGCGCGGCATCCAGCTCCACGAAACGCTCACCACGGTCAACGGCCTGGCAGAACGCGGTGATCTGCCTGACGCCTCGTTGGCCGATGGTGTGTTGAAGGTAACGCCGCTGACCAACAC
>JBKOZB010000054.1:0-6841 GCA_046744225.1 Planctomycetota bacterium
CATCCGGCGGTCTTGATGCTGCTGTCGGCGCCCGAGTCGGTGGCGAAGTCCGGACCCTCGATGGCTCGCAACGAGGAGAAGGACACCTGGGGGGCCGTGATTCCCCTCAGCCTGTCGGTGAAGGAAGAGTCGGGCCCCGTCACACAGCCCGTCCAGTTGATCCTCATTGGCGTGGCGATGAATTGACATCACGAGGGGCCGTGCGCCCTGGGTTCATCGTATGCCGTTGCCAATCTCGTTGCTGATCGCCCTGATCCTGGCGTTCGGGCTCGACAGCCCGGCCCAGGCCGGGGAGATGCCAGGCCCCGAAGCCCTGACGCGCACCGCCGAGGCCCTGGCCGGAGTCGCCCTGGTCGCGCTGGCCGCCTTCGGGCTAGGGCGGTGGGCGGCGTTCCAGGTCGGCCGCTGGGGCTACGCGACCTCGGGCGTCCTGCGCCGGTATCGCCGGGGACTCTTCGCCGTTGAGATCCTGGCCCTGGCCGTCTTCGGCGCGACCGTGCATTGGTTGGGCTGGCCGGCGGTTGTCCGGTCGGGGTTCGGGCTGGGCGACGCGGTCCTGATCGACGAGGCGCTGATCCTGCTCCCGTTCCTGCTCGCCGAGCTGGCGGCCTGGTGGGGCCTCCACGCCGCCGAGCGGGCCTTGAGGCCGTCGCGGACGGACGGCCCGGCGCGTTACCTGGTGCTGAGGGCCCGGCAGTCGCTCGGCCTGGTGCTGCCGGGCCTGCTCCTGATCGCGCTGGGGCAAGACCTGGCGCGTCGGCAATGGCCCCGGTGGTCCGAGAGCCCCTGGGCGACCCTGATCGGCATGGCCGTGCTGGGCGTGGCGGCCCTGCTCCTTGCGCCGGTCTCGTTCCGCCTGGCCTGGCCGACCCACCGCCTTCCCCCGGGCCCGCTCCGCGACCGGCTGGAGCATCTGGCGCGTCGGCTCGGGTTCCGCTTCACCGATATTTTGGTCTGGGACACGGGCCGGGGCCTGTTCAACGCCGGGGTCACCGGCGCGCTCCCCTGGTTCCGCTACATCCTCCTGACCGACGGCCTGATCGAGCGGCTCGACCCGCGCGAGATCGAGGCGGTCTTCGGCCACGAGATCGGGCACCTCGCGCACCGGCACCTGCTCGACCTGGGCCTCTTCTTCCTCGGCAGTCTGTTCCTCCTCGCTCTGCTGGTCGGTGCGATCGACGAGTCGCTGGGCACGGTCCTGCCCCAGCTCGCGCCGGCCGCTCGCAGCCTCACGGTGGCGAACGTCGCGGAGGAGGCGGCGGCCCTGCTCGGCGCCGGGCTCTATTTCCTGGTGGTCTTCGGCCTCATCTCGCGCCGGTTCGAGCGGCAGGCCGACGTCTTCGGCTGCCGGGCGGTCTCGTGCGGCCAGCCGGACTGCCCCCCCCACCTCGACTTGAACCTTGCGTCCGACTCGGCCCCCTTGGCGGCCACCGTCTGCCCGGCTGGCATCCGGATCTGCGCCAATGCGATGGACGAGGTCGCGGCGCTCAACGGCCTGGACCGCGGCACCTGGACGTGGCGGCACGGCAGCATCGCGCGGCGGATCGCCTTCCTCGAAAGCCTGGAGGGGAAGCCCGAGGCCGTCCGCCGGTTCCAGCGCGGGGTCGTCTGGCTCCGCCTGGTCACGGGCCTGGTCCTGCTCGCCGCGATGGCGGCCGCGATCACAACCGGGGCGATCGATCACCTGCGCTGAGCGGGTTCGGCCCAGCATCGGCGGCTTTCGGCCCCGTACGCCCCGAACTTGAGGAAAAGTCGCGCGAACCGCCTTTGAGGGCGGGGCCGGGTGTGGTATAGTTCGTCCCGACTTTTCGAACGGACTCGGGACGGAGTCCGCCCCGCGACAAGGAGGTCGTCGCCATGCCGCAATGGCCCATCCGCGTCAAGCTGATTGCCGGTCTGAGCCTGGTCGTCGGGATGATGCTCACCCTGATGGGGGGCTCGATCTTCGGGCTGCATGCGTTCCATGGCAGCAACCTGACGCTCGTCGATCAGCTCCGCGAGCTGGGGGCGTCGAAGGACCTGCTGCAAGAGGTCGTCGCGCTGGAGATCCCCCGGATCGACACGGCCGAGGCCCGGCAGACCCTGGAGCACCAGGTCAAGGTGGCGCGTCAGGCGCTGGTCCGCTATCACAAGGAGCTGAGGAAGAACACGACCCGGGGCAACCGGGCTGACGACGGCCGCGACGAGCTGGGATTGGCGTTCGTCATCGACCACGACCTGACGGCGATGCTGGCCGAGCTGAACCCGGCGGTCCAGGCCAAGCCCGTGCTCCCCGGCACGTCGATCTACACGAGCCGGCATCCCGAGGTGCTCCGGGGCGAGTCGGACCTGAGCGCCCGGATCGAGCGGCTGAACCACCGGGTGATGGACCTGCCCGACAAGCTCCACCGCGACTTCTACTCGGTCCTGCTCAACTCGCAGCGGAAGTATCAGATGAGCCGGGTGATCGTCTGGACTTCAGCGCTGGCGGTCCTGGCGATGCTCTGCGGCCTGGCAGCGCTGTTCCACCGCTGGGTGTTGTATCCCGTCCGGCTCTTGCAACGCGGGGTCCGTCGGGTGGCGCGCGGGGCCTTCGACTACAAGATCGAGCTGACGACCGGCGACGAGATGCAAGGCTTGGCCGAGGCGTTCAACGACATGACCGCGCGGCTGAGCGTCACCTACGCCGACCTGGAGCGCCAGGTCCAGGAGCGGAGCCGCCAGCTCGTCCGGTCCGAGCGGCTGGCGGGCGTCGGCTTCCTCGCTGCCGGCGTCGCCCACGAGATCAACAACCCGCTCGCCTCGATCGCGTTCTGCTCCGAGGCGCTGGAGAACCGCCTCACCCCGATGCTCGACCGCGGCGACGACGATCCCGACGGTGCCAACGCCAAGGTCGTGCGCAACTATCTCCAGATGATCCAGGAGGAAGCCTTTCGCTGCAAGGACATCACCGAGAAGCTGCTCGACTTCTCGCGCTGCGCCGACATCCAGCGCGAGCGGACCGACCTGGCGAGCCTGATCCAGGGGGTCGTCGAGATGCTCCGCCACATGGGCAAGTACCGGGGTAAGAACATCCTCTTCCAGCCCCGCGAAGCGGTCATGGCGCATGTCGATAGCCAGGAGATCAAGCAGGTCGTCTTGAACCTGGTCGTCAACGCGCTCGACTCGATGGATCCGGGCGGCACGCTCAAGATCGACCTGCGGAACGCCGGCGGGATGGCCGAGATGGTCTTCGCCGACGACGGCTACGGCATGGCCCCGGAGGTGCTGGAGAACATCTTCGAGCCGTTCTTCACCAAGCGCCGGGTCGGCAAGGGGACAGGGCTCGGCCTGTCGATCACCCACCGGATCGTCAGCCAGCACCAGGGCGAGATCACGGCGACCAGCCCCGGCGAGGATCAGGGCTCGACCTTCGTCGTCCGCCTCCCCGTCGATCCGGCCGAGAAGGCCGACCCGGCGGAGCCGGGCGTGGCATCCAAGTCGTCTCGGGCCGCGTGAGTCGCTTGGATCAATGAGAGCCAGGTCGGACGAAGAGCCCGCCCTTCTGGCTCCGCTTGCGGCAGAGATACCTCCTGCCCTAAAATGAACGGGAAATGAGGTTGAATCTTTACTTCTAGTACTTTCTGCTCGGTGTGGCAGGAGCGTTCTCCGCCTACTTCGCACTCTATCGAGAAACCCGCTTTCGCGATTTTTTCATCAGCCCGCGTGAGCACTGGAATACGTTTCTGTTTGACATGGTTTTCTTTCTGTTCTGCGGCGGGGCTGGTTGCGACGTTCTTGGTGGAGCCCAAGAACTCCAAGGGAGCGTTCATGGCGGGGATCAGTTGGCAAGGACTTGTGGGTGGCGTTCTGGCTGGTCGTGAATTGAAAACCGTCAAAGGCGCCGCGGCAGCGCGGCGCGCCAAGAAAGGAAGGCCGGGATGATTGATTTCCACTTGGCTCTCGACAAATTCCTCAAATCGATTGGTGCCTATTCGTTTGTCTCCGACGAGGACATCGAGCTTGCGGCCATGTACCGACGTTTGCCCCGCGAAGAGCAGGACATCCTTCGATGGCTCTACAACGAGGATCTTCCCATCAAAGAGGCCGCCGAGCGAATGGGGTTGGAAACTCGGGAAGCTCAGGCCCTTCTTGATCGGGCCTGCGAGCGGTTGCGGTCTTTTGAGCGGTCGAAGATGCTCGTGGCCCATCCGAATGAAAGCAAGTGAAACGCGACGGCTTTCACGCGGCTCTTGAGTCTCACGGAGGAGACGTGTTCTCATGGAGAAACATCACCAGGGCGGCCTTCGCATCCTGTTCGCGGACGACGAGGCGCACCTGCGCGACCTGATGCAGATGGAGCTGCCTCGGCTGGGGCACGAAGTGACCGTCTGCCCCGACGGCGCCTCGGCCTTGCGGGCGCTGGAGAAAGGCTCGTACGACGCGGCGCTGCTGGACCTGCGCATGCCCGGCATGACCGGCATCGAGGTCCTGGGCAAGATCCGCCAGCTCAACCCCGAGACGCAGGTCGTCATCCTGACCGGCCACGCCACGGTCGATACCGCCGTCCAGGCGCTCCGGCTCGGCGCGTTCGACTACCTGACCAAGCCCTGCAAGTGGGCCGAGCTGGAGGTGATCCTGAACCGGGTCGCCGAGCGGCGCGACCTGGCCAACAAGGCGTCGGCCCTGGAGACCCGTCTGAAGGCCGCCGAGGGGACCCCCACGCTCATCGGCGAGACCCCGGCCATGCAGGCGGTCCGCCGCCTGATCGAGACGATCGCGCCGACCGACGCCAGCGTCATGATCCTGGGCGAGACCGGCACCGGCAAGGAATTGATCGCGCGCAACCTCCATGACAAGAGCCGACGCGCCGGCCAGACCTTCATCCCGGTCAATTGCGGCGCCCTGCCCGAGAACCTCGTCGAGAGCGAGCTATTCGGCCATCGCAAGGGGGCCTTCACCGGCGCCGATACCCACCGCAAGGGGCTGTTCGAGGTCGCCAACGGCGGCACCCTCTTTCTCGACGAGGTCGGCGAGCTGGACAAGAGCGTGCAGGTCAAGCTGCTCCGGTTCCTCGAATCGGGCGAGATCCGCCGGGTCGGCGAGAACGACCCGTTCCGCGTCGATGTCCGCGTCCTCTGCGCGACCAACCGCGACCTCCGCGAAATGATCGCCGCCGACCAGTTTCGCGAGGACCTCTTCTTCCGGATCAACACGTTCGAGATCAACCTGCCCTCGCTCCGGGACCGGAAGGCCGACATCCCACTCTTGGCCCGGCACATGCTCACCCGCTTCTCGCGCCGGGCTGACTCCGCGCCGGCTCTGACCGACGAGGCGATCGCCGCGCTAATGGCGCACGACTGGCCGGGCAATATCCGCGAGCTGGCCAATGCGATCGAGCGGGCGACGATCCTCTCGGGCGGCGGCCTGATCCTCTCCGAGCACCTGCCGACCCAGCCCCCGGCCCGCCGGACGTCGTTGAGCCCCGCGACCGCCGCCCCGGCCGTCGCCGGCCCCCATTTCCAGATCCCCGAAGGGACCCCCACCCTCCGCGACATCGAGATGAAGTACATCCAGGTCATCCTGGAGAAGCACAACGGCAACAAGCCCGCCGCCTCGAAGGAGCTGGGCATCAGCCTCAAGACGCTCTATAACAAGATCAACCAGCTCCAGCAGTCGTGACTCGGCCGACCCAATAAATCGCCACGCCGGGCGAAAACCCCCAACAGGGGTGCGCTCGCTTCCCTTGCGCCCCGCGAGGAAGCAGTCATAGCGGCGGTCTGCAAGTACAGGAACGGTGGCCCAGCCGCCCCCGGTTGGCTGCGCACCTCAGTTCTGGTCAGCGGATCAGCCCCGCATCTCGGCCATCAGCGCCTTGTAGGCGGCGACAGCCATGCGGTCGCAGGCTTCGTTCTCGGGGTGACCGTTGTGGCCCAGGACGTGGGTGACGCGGACCTGGTGGCGGGCCAGCAACTCGTCGATCCGCTGCCAGAGGTCCACGTTCATCACTGGCTTCAACCGGCCCCCCTCCCGGCGTTGCCAGCCTTGCGCCTTCCACTTGGGCATCCACTCGGCGATCCCCTTGGCGACGTACTGGCTGTCGGTGATCAGCTCGACCCGGCAGGGGCGCTTGAGCGACGAGAGGCCCTCGATGACGCTCAACAGCTCCATCCGGTTGTTGGTCGTCGCGGGCTCGGCGCCCGAGGCGTCGAGCGACTGGCCGCTGGCCGGATGCTGAAGGATGTACGCCCAGCCCCCCGGTCCGGGGTTGCCGCTGCACGCGCCGTCGGTGTAAAGCCGAACCAGGTCGGGCGGAGCCGAGGGGTCCATGGCCATGAGTCGATCCTCCCGCGCGCGACACGTCACCGAACGGGCCGGGCGCCCCGAAAGGAAGTCCCCGGCCGGACGGAGTCAAAACGAGACGTCCCGATCCTCGCGATCGCCCCCCGCGGGCTCAATACTTGCGGACGACGCCGACGAGGACGCCCAGGATGTTGATCCGGTCGCGGAAGATCGGCTTCATGTGCTTGTTCGCGGGTTCGAGGCGGACCCGGTTCTTCTCGCGGAAGAATCGCTTCAGGGTCGCCTCGCCGTCCTCGTCGCGGACGGCGACGATCTGGCCGTCGCGCGCCTGCTCCTGGCACTGGATGACGACGTAATCGCCGTCGGCAATGTGCTCCTCGATCATCGAGTCGCCCGAGACGCGGAGGGCGAACTTGTCGTCGGCCCCTTCCCAGTCGGCGAAGGCGAGTTCCTCGTCCTGCTCGACGGCCTCGATCGGCTGACCGGCGGCGATCCGGCCGAGCATCTTGACGCCCGTCGGGTGCGGGGCGGTGGCTGGGTCGTCGAGGAGCTGGATCGCTCGCGACATGTTCGGCTCGCG